>CAZBBZ010000590.1:0-1503 GCA_964489925.1 uncultured Rhodobacterales bacterium | reverse complement strand
CAGCGCCAAAAGCGGGATCATGGCAGCGGCTGGCACAGCGTTGTTCGAGGTTTCAGAGGCGACCAACCCTTCCGGTGATCCATGGCCGAATTTGGCCGGATCGCGCGACAGCGCCCGCGCAGTGGAATAGCTGAAAAACTGCGCCACAAATTCACCCACGCCGGGGATGATACCCATGATTGTACCGTAAGCGGCGGAAATCACCGCGATCAACTTGCGGCCCATGAGTTCGCGAAAGCCTTGCAATAGCCCTCCGGTAAAGCGCGCCTCGGGCGGGTCGTCGTCCTTGCCCACCATCAGGTTCAGCGCTTGGCTAAGGGCAAAAATCCCGACGATCACCACGATCAGGTTGAAGCCGGAATAAAGGTAGTCGATGTCAAAGGTATAGCGGTCGATCTTGCGCGTGGTTTGCCGTCCCACCAGTGCGATCAGAAAGCCAAAACCAAACAGCATTGCGGCGATGCCCATGGTTTGGCGATGTGCGGCGATCAGCAACACGCCTCCCAGCACGGCGGCCATCAAGATATCACGCTGCCCGAACAACGCGCCGAGGTCGCGCAGGTAGGGCCCAAAGGCAAACAGCGCGATCAGCGCCATGAGGATCGAAAAACACCCGCCAAAGAACGAGGCGGAATAGGCTAGCGACAGCGCGCGCGCCGCCTCTCCGCGCCGGGTCATCGCGTGACCGTCATAGGTTGTCAGCGCATTTACGGGTGTGCCCGGCGTGTTAATCAGGATCGCAGGGATCGCTCCGCCATACATGGACGAGCCGTAAACGCCCAAGAGCAGCACAAGGCTGACCAGATCATCCAAAAACACCGTCGCAGGCAGCAAAATCGCAATGGCAATCGCCGGGCCAATGCCGGGCACCGCGCCAATAATCAATCCCCCCACAGACCCAATCACAATGGCCACCAAAACTGACGGCACCATCAGGTTTGAAAGCCCAAGGAGGAATGCGTCCATCTAAATCATGCCTCCCATCTAAAAATAGGTCAGCATAAACGCGCGCGCAGTGCTTGGCAGTTGATCGTAAAGCCAAATGCTGCCCGGCGTTTTAATTTGCAGGAACGATCGGAACACCAGCACGGTGACAAAGCTGCACGCCAGCCCGCGCAAAATCCAAACAGGACTGCGATAGCCCAGCCGCCATGTCAGGAACGTGCCAAGGATTAGCGTGCTTAGCAAATAGCCAAGAAGCGGCACGAGGACTGTGTAGACAATAAAGTAGACGACGAATTCGAGTGCGGCCGCGTATTTTTCCAGCTCATAAGCAGCGCTGGTTGGCAGTAAAAAGCGTTGGCGCCAGCGGTGCGTTTTAAGCGAAGCACGCAGGTTCCACAGCGCGGTTGGCACAAGCACCAGCAAGCATAACAGCGGCGCGACCCATGATTGTTTTAAGATGCGGCCAAGCCGTGTGACGCGCCCTTCGATATCCGCAAGCCCAAGTTGATGGCCGACATAGCTGCCAAGTTTATCGGGCAGTTTGCGCGCGTCCCAGCC
>CAZBBZ010000589.1:0-1507 GCA_964489925.1 uncultured Rhodobacterales bacterium | reverse complement strand
AACCGCCTTTCCCCGCCTCTGCAATGGACGGCTACGCGGCGCGCGCGGCTGATCTTTCCGATGGGGCCACTTTGCAGGTGGTCGATGAAGTGCCAGCAGGCGACTTTCGCGATCTGTCCCTAAACCCGGGCCAAGCGATCCGCATTTTCACCGGCGCGCCCGTGCCAAGCGGTGCCGATCACATCTTGATCCAAGAAGACGCCACGCGCGACGGCGACACCATCACGCTGCACGCCAACCGCGATACCTCTTCTTATATCCGCCCCGCAGGGGGTGACTTTCGCATAGGAACAAACCTATCCGCGCCGCGCCGTCTAAACCCTGCGGATATCGCACTCGCCGCCGCCATGGGGAACCCAAACCTGCCCGTTTTCAAACGCCCCCGCGTGGCCATTATCGCCACAGGCGATGAACTGGTGCTGCCCGGCGAAACGCCCGCCAAAGGCCAAATCGTTGCATCCAATTCTTTCGGTATAAAGGCCCAACTAGAATCTGCAGGCGCACAAGCCACGCTGCTGCCGATTGCGCGCGACACGCTGGCCAGTCTCGCTCAAACCTTTGACGCCGCGGCCGATGCCGACCTCATCATCACCATCGGCGGGGCCTCTGTTGGCGAGCGCGATCTGGTCGCGCAAGCCGCCGGGGACAAAGGCCTAGACCTCGCCTTTCACAAAATCGCCATGCGTCCGGGCAAACCGCTCATGGCGGGGCATTTGGGCCGATCGGTGTTTTTGGGGCTACCGGGCAATCCGGTCTCCGCCCTCGTCTGCGGTCTGGTGTTTGCGCGCCCTATTATTGGCGCGATGCAGGGTCTCGGCTTTACGCCCCCGCAACAATTCACCGCCCGCCTTGCGGCCCCTTTGGGTCAAAACGGCCCCCGCGAACACTACATGCGCGCCCGGCTCGAACAGTCAGGCGACATTCAAAACATCATGCCCGAAGCCCGGCAAGACAGCTCACTTCTGACCGTTTTGTCGAGCGCAAACGCCCTTTTGATGCGTCCACCCAATGATCCCCCGAAAGACGCAGGTGCATTGGTGAAATTCATTCATCTTTAACCCTTTGTTTGCCAATATTAATAGATCGTTTGACACAAACCAAGAACACTTGTAGAACGTCATAGAACGAAACGGGCCAAAAAGCCGAAAAGTCCTTATAAGAAGGGGGATCCTTTAGATATGCTGACCCGCAAACAACTCGATTTGTTAAACTTCATTACCAAGCGCATTCAAAAGGATGGCGTGTCCCCGTCTTTTGACGAAATGAAAGAAGCGCTCGACCTGCGCTCAAAATCAGGCATCCACCGCCTCATCACCGCTTTGGAAGAGCGCGGCTTTATCCGCCGCCTACCCAATCGCGCGCGGGCCATCGAAATTATCAAACTGCCAGACAGCGGCGAAATTGGCGGCTTTGTTCCCACCACCATCGACGGTGGTTTGCGCGACAAAGCCGAAGTGCGCCCGGCGGATCAGATCGAACAGGGCTTCCGGCTTAAGAAATCTGCATG
>CAZBBZ010000588.1:0-1508 GCA_964489925.1 uncultured Rhodobacterales bacterium | reverse complement strand
ACCATCCACATGGGTTTCTGTCTTGGACCCACCTTGCACGGCGAGACCTGCGGGTTTGTTTAGCACCACCATAGCGTCGTCATCATAAATCACCGCGTTGCGGATCAGATAGGTATCACTTTGAGAAATGCGCTTTGGCTCGGCCTTTGGTTTGGCTTGATCGGCGGTTGGCAGAGGGGGGACGCGGACGGATTGGCCTTCTTCCAGACGCGTGCTGGCTTTGACGCGCCCGCCTTCGACCCGGATTTCGCCCTTGCGACACATCTTTTCGATGCGCCCTTGGGTGAGTTGCGGGAAGGTGCGTTTGAACCAGCGATCAAGGCGCATGCCCTGCCCGTCTGGGTCTACGGTGACAAGTTGAACGCCGCTCATGTGAGTGATCTCGCAATAATGATGCCGAGGAATAATGCGGCGAGGGATAAGAGGATGGAGCCGCCGATATAAAGGGCTGCGGCCCCGAAACGGTCTGCGCTTAACAGCTGGAAGGTATCAAGCGAAAAGGCGGAAAACGTGGTGAAACCGCCCAAAAACCCGGTCATAACGAACAGGCTGGCGCGGTTAGGCCCGCCAAGACGTTCAATGATGAGCACAAAGGCGAGGCCCATTAGAAAAGAGCCAATGACATTGACCGCCAGTGTGCCGCTGGGAAAGGCGAGGTTCAGGCTGCGCGCGGCAAAGCCTGCGCCCCAATAGCGCGCGATGGACCCTAAGGCCCCGCCGATGCCGATCAAAAGTAATTCCATAATTCGCGCTATGGCATGGGGCGGGGGAAGTTGCCAGAGCCGGGGTTCATCACCCCTGCCCTTTTTTGGCGCGCAGCCCGGCGAAAAATTCAATCCGCTTTTTCATCTCGCGCTCGGCCCCGCGATCCACGGGCATGTAGTAAATGCCCCGCTTCATATCGTCGGGGAAGTAGTTTTGCCCCGAAAACCCGTCTTCTTGGTCGTGGTCGTAAAGGTAGTTGTCGCCGTACCCTTCGTCTTTCATCAACGCGGTTGGCGCGTTTAAGATATGCTTGGGCGGGGGTTTGGACCCGGTGTCCTTGGCATCACGGATAGACGCTTTATAGGCCACATAAGACGCATTCGATTTAGGTGCGAGCGCGAGGTAGAGCACGGCTTGCGCAATCGCAAGCTCCCCTTCGGGGGAGCCGAGGCGTTCATAGGTTTGCCATGAAGCAAGGCAGATTTCTTGCGCCTTTGGGTCGGCCAAACCGATGTCTTCGACCGCCATGCGGGTGACGCGGCGCATTAGATAACGCGGGTCTTCGCCTGCCGTTAACATCCGCGCGAGCCAATAGAGCGAGGCGTCGGGGTCCGAGCCGCGCACGGATTTATGGAGCGCACTAATCAGGTTATAGTGGCCATCGCCGGATTTGTCGTATTGCGCGGCACGTTTGGCCAGACGACGGCCAAGCTCTTGGGCATTGATCGGCGCACCATCCCAACCCGCGATCTGTTCGATCAGGTTCAACAGCGCGCGCCCGTCCCCATCGGCCATTTCCAACA
>CAZBBZ010000587.1:0-1511 GCA_964489925.1 uncultured Rhodobacterales bacterium | reverse complement strand
GCCGAAAGCCGTATCCGCCGCGAGACCATCGCCGCCGAGGATATCCTGCACGATATGGGCGCTTTCAGCATCATCGCCAGCGACAGTCAGGCCATGGGGCGCGTGGGCGAGGTGCTGATCCGCACGTGGCAAACCGCTGATAAGATGAAGAAACAGCGCGGATCGCTGCCCGAAGAGACCGGCGACAATGATAACTACCGCGTCCGGCGCTATATCGCGAAATATACCATCAACCCTGCGATTGCCCATGGGATTGCCCATGAAATCGGCTCGATCGAGGTGGGCAAGCGCGCGGATTTGGTGCTGTGGAACCCGGCGTTCTTTGGGGTGAAACCTGAAATGGTGCTGTTGGGTGGCTCTATCGTCTGCGCGCAAATGGGTGATCCGAACGCGTCGATCCCAACACCCCAGCCAGTTTATACACGCCCGATGTTTGGCGCTTATGGCCGCTCGGTCGAACGCTCTGCGGTGTGTTTTGTTAGTGCGGCGGCGGCTGATGCGGGAATTGGGGAAACGCTGGGGCTGGCCAAAGACGTGCTGCCTGTGCGCAATACACGCGGGATTGGCAAAAAGGACCTGATCTTGAACAATGCAACGCCACAGGTCGAGGTTGATCCAGAAACCTATGACGTGCGCGCGGATGGCGAATTGCTAACCTGTGAACCCGCCGAAGTCTTGCCAATGGCGCAGCGGTACTTTTTGTTTTGAGCAAGGGTAATCGTTTGCGCGCTCAAGAAGCAATTCACAGAGCTATGCGTCTAGCTATGCGAAAATCGCATAGCGGGGCTTCCAACATGTCTGTTTATGTAAACAATGCTGTCCTTTATCTGATGGGTTATCGAAACATCAGTACAAGCGACCAAGCAGATCATGTCTTTGCCTTTCCGGACCCTTTCCCGCCCAGCAACACTTTGGGCTGTCTCTTGCCTGATGTGCGCGGGTGCCTTGGCCGAGATGGTTGTGGACAATCAGGGCGCCAAGCCCGTGCGTATCGCAGTCAAGATGGAAGCCAAACTCAAAGACTATTAACCGCAAAGGCCGCTTTATGAGCCGCCCGGTTGCAAATGACGTTGTGGATCATACCCACGACCCGGCCCATCAAGTTTTATTGACCTATGAGGATCGTTTTTTGCGGCGCAAGGTATTGCGCAGCTCTGATGGCTTGGAATTTCTGGTCGATTTACCCGCAACAAGGTCGATCGATCACGGGCAGGGCTTCGTTCTGAACGATGGGCGCGTGGTTGAAGTTCAAGCAGCGATCGAGCCTTTGCTGGAAGTCACCGGAGCCGACCTTGTGCGGCTTGCATGGCACGTGGGCAATCGCCACACGCCGTGCCAGATCGAAACCGCGCGTTTGGTGATCATGCGCGATCATGTGCTCAAAGATATGCTTGAAAAACTTGGGGCGAATTTGCGCGAAGTTGACGAACCCTTCACCCCGGAAGGTGGCGCTTACGGTCATGGAAGAACACATGGCCACGCACATTAACGCAGAGAGCAATGACACGCAT
>CAZBBZ010000586.1:0-1519 GCA_964489925.1 uncultured Rhodobacterales bacterium | reverse complement strand
GGCGTTTGATACGTGAAGGCTTGGCCCGGCTCTAGTTTAACGATGTTGAAATAGTTCAACGGGACCGTCGCGTCTTCGACATCCACAATCGGTTTATTCGCGTTCTCGTAAGGGGCGATATGCATCGGTCAGCTTCCTTGTTGAAGTTCAGTCGGGCCGGGATGGTTTTGCAAAAATTCTTCCAGCGTTTTGGGGTCAGGCATGGCCGGCGCACAGCCCGGACGCGACACGGTCACGGACGCACAGGCAGAGCCGCGCAAGAGCGAGGTTTTCAGGTCATATCCATCGGCAAGCGCGGTCAAGAGCCCGGCCATAAAGCTGTCCCCTGCCCCGGTTGGTTTCAGCGCTTGCACCGGGTAAATACCCGTTTGGATTTCTTGCCCCCCTGCAAATGTAATCGCGCCCGCTTCGCCCATTTTATAGACGATCAGCGGGGTAGAACGGGACAATTCGCGCGCCTTGGCCAAGCCTTTGTCAAAGCCGCCAGCGATAAAGCCGAATTCTTCGTCATTGCCCACGATCATGTCCGAGAGGCTGGCCGCCTTTGACAACACCTCTTCCGCCACTTGCGCGGAAGGCCAACTATAGGGGCGGTAATCCACGTCAAAAATGATCGGCAAATCCGCCGATTTCGCCAGCTCAAACGCCTTGAACGCGGCGCTGCGCGAGGGGTCTGCAGCAAAAACCGTGCCTGCGGTGATGAGCGCGCCAAAGCCCGTGTAATCCACGCGCGCAACATCTGCCTCATCCATTTGAAAATCCGCAGCACCATTGCGATAAATGACGTTGCGATGGCCCTCGACCCGGCTTTCGTAAAAGGCCAGCGAGTTGCGAAACTCTCCCCCCACAGGCGTGACGTGATCGGTGGCAACGCCATAGCGTTTCAACTGGCCCGTGCAGTAACTGCCCACGCTATCGTCGGACACCCGCGTGACCAAAGCCGCCTTGCCGCCCAGCTTGCAAATGCCCGCCGCTGTGTTTGCCGCCGATCCCCCAAGGCCGACGCTGACGCGATCCGCATCTTCTGCCGCGACCCCTGCGTCGGTGAAAAAATCAATCCCCGCGCGGCCCACCACGACAAAGTTATTCGCCTTTATCCCTGCGTAAAGATCGCTCATGCCGCGCTCCTAGATGCCGCGCCGCTGCTTGTCGCGGCTGCTTTCCCAATCTTCATGTGCCGCGCGCACCTTGTCGTTTTGACTGACATGGGGCGTGCCGACTTCCCACCAAGCATGGCCCTCGGTGGTCCAGCCCTCGTGGGCGTCTACCTTCATCACGATGACACTGGTGCGCTTTGCCGCCTTAGCACGCTTGAACGCCGCACCAAGTTCATCGGGGTTGAAGACGGGGCGCGCACGATTGAATTGATGTTAGAGATTTGGAAAAAGAAAAAATATAAAGCTGATCCTCGACACTTATGATGGCTTCACAATCAAAATTATGTTTTTCACTTGGTGCGAAATCATTTTGTTGTGGATAGTTAAAATGAATGGCTTGAGCTTCTATGGAATCCAGATTG
>CAZBBZ010000585.1:0-1521 GCA_964489925.1 uncultured Rhodobacterales bacterium | reverse complement strand
GCGCTCCCCGGGATATTTTTCGGACCAAAGAAGATGGTTGGCTAGGTTAGATTGTAGACCAGCTCGTCTTCGTCCCCGTCGATGATGCGCCCTGTAGGTTTGAAGCCAAATGCCTCGTATAAAGGGGGTGCTGTACTGCTGAGGTATAGAGCGTGTTGCGCCCCAGCTGTTTGGCTTGATCCACAACAAAATTCAAAGCGGCAGTTCCATAGCCTTGACGCTGATGGTCTTTGGCGATGAACAAGCGCCACAGGTAAAAGCCTGTGGGATCGTCTCCTTCGTCCAAATCAGCGTCCGGATGGGCGAAATCGGCCACCGAGACCATGCCTACAGGCGTGTCACCCTGAAAGATGAACCAAACGGATGTTGAGGCGTCATAGGCGTCTTGCGCCAGAGTGACCGCGACCGGTGCGACGAGCCGGGCTGCGGTTTGTGCGGGCGTCAATTCCATCCTTAAAAACGGCACCAGCGTTGCTTTGCTGGGCCGTTCAAAGCGGATCATCGTTTGTTGCGCTCTGCCAGTAAGCGCAGCCGTAGGGCGTTGATTTTGATAAAGCCTGCGGCGTCTTTTTGATCGTATGCGCCTGCGTCTTCTTCAAAGGTGACGTGTTGCTCGGAATAAAGTGACTTATCCGACCAGCGGGCGACGGTTGTGACCGAGCCTTTGTAGAGTTTCAGACGTACGGTACCCTCGACCCGTTCTTGGCTTTTGTCGATGGCCGCTTGCAGCATTTCGCGCTCAGGGCTGAACCAATAGCCGTTGTAGATCAGTTCCGCATAGCGTGGCATGAGTTCGTCTTTCAGGTGGCCCGCGCCGCTGTCCAAGGTCACTTGTTCTATGCCGCGATGACCCTCTAGCATGATTGTGCCACCGGGGGTTTCGTAGATGCCGCGCGATTTCATACCGACAAAGCGGTTTTCCACCAGATCAAGGCGGCCGATACCGTGCTTGCCACCAAGCTCGTTCAGAGCTGTTAGCATTTCAGCGGGGCTTAGAGCTGTGCCGTTCAGCGCGACCGGATCACCCTTGGCATAGGTGATTTCGATCATCTCTGGCGTATCGGGGGCGTCTTCAGGGGCCACCGTGCGTTGATAGACGTAATCTGGCGCTTCAATAGCGGGGTCTTCTAGCACTTTGCCCTCAGATGAGGTGTGCAGCAGGTTGGCATCCACACTAAAGGGCGCTTCGCCGCGCTTGTCCTTGGCAATTGGGATTTGGTTTTCTTCGGCAAAGCCCAGCAGACGGGTGCGCGAGGTTAGATCCCATTCACGCCACGGGGCGATGACTTTGATGTTTGGGTTCAGCGCATAGGCCGCCAGTTCAAAGCGCACTTGATCGTTGCCTTTGCCTGTCGCGCCGTGAGCGACTGCATCCGCGCCGGTTTCATGGGCAATTTCGACCAGCCGCTTGGAAATCAGTGGGCGGGCGATTGAGGTGCCGAGCAGATACAGCCCTTCATAGACCGCATTGGCGCGGAACATCGGGAACACGAAATCGCGGACAAATTCTTCGCGCACGTC
>CAZBBZ010000584.1:0-1526 GCA_964489925.1 uncultured Rhodobacterales bacterium | reverse complement strand
CGTCAAACCCCCGGACAACATCCACGGCACTGGCCAACGACGGTTTTCAATCAAGCGCCAATCAAAGGGCAAGCCATTGCCACCGGGAATATCGCCATCCGGTGGCGGTTTCGCATCCACCAAAAGCTGATCCGCGACGGCCCCGTATTCGGTAATTTTTTCCAGATCATCCGCTGTGGCAATCCCAATCGCCTTCATGACCGGCAACCCAAAATTCGCGCGTACCTCTGCAATCCGCTCGGCGTTTTCTGACCCGTGCAACTGCACCATATCCAAAGGCACTTGATCCATCACCGCCTGCAAATCCGCATCTGTAGGGTTCACAAACAAGCCGACCTTGCAAATCCCTTGAGGAACCGACAACGCCAACTGACGTGCAAGAGCGGTGTCAACAAAACGCGGGGATTTCGGGAAAAACACCAAGCCCACATAGCGCGCGCCTGCCTTAGCAGACGCAGCCATTGTTTCAGGCGTGCTAAGTCCGCAGATTTTGACGGCAACATCCGCGGGCATAAGGCTTAGTCCTTTAAGCTTAGTTTAGCAGGGCGAGAATATCATCGTCTTCTTCGCCAGCCTTCTTTTTCAGCTTGGCAACTTCGCCTTCCAGCTTGCTAACTTCACGCTGAGACCGCGTCGCTGTCCGGCGATGCTTACGCTCGCGCAGATATTCGACCAGATACCCAATGAACATGCCCAAGACCACCGCAGCGATCAAAACCACGAACAAGGGCAAGGTATATTGATTGCCAATCGGCAAAAGCCCCTCAAGCGGTTCTGGAACCAGTTGAAGTGTCACCAGTTGACGGTTGGCAACAGCCATGATCGCAATCGCAATCAGTATGATAGTCAGTAGAACCTGTTTGATAAAACGCATGTGGCTTGAACTCCCCCAAATTTGTACGGCGACAATAACGGTCTGGCGCACCCAGTTTAATGGGAAAACCAGCGTGTTGTCTGCAAAGTCCCTATTTATTTAGCCGCTCACGCAACAGTTTTCCAGTTTTGAAGAACGGAACATGCTTTTGCTCTACGGTGACTTTTTCACCGGTGCGTGGGTTTCGTCCCACACGCGCATCCCGCTTTTTAACTGAAAAGGCACCAAAGCCGCGCAGCTCGACTCGATCGCCATTCGCGAGCGCATCAATGATTTCATCAAATATAGTTCCGACAATTAACTCCACATCTCGTTGATAAAGATGAGGATTCTCGTCTGCAATTCTTTGGATCAACTCAGATTTTATCATCCCAATTCATCCCCCACTAGTTTTGGTCCGCGTACCCGGACCTATTTTCTATGTAATTCTTTCGAACCTATTGTTCGGAATTTTGCCAAGGTTTTCAGGGATTTGAAAGTGCTAGAGCCATTCATTTTTGCGGTTTTACGCAAAGCACAGCGTAAAAGGCCGAAAAAAAACGTGTTTTTCTTGGATTTACTGAACCGCGCCGGACAACAGCATCAATCATATCACAGAAAATGCGAATCGTTGGTTGCGATTCGTGCTGCTTAAGTGGGCAAAAGAAAAACG
>CAZBBZ010000583.1:0-1539 GCA_964489925.1 uncultured Rhodobacterales bacterium | reverse complement strand
AAAGCGTTGATACTTGCGCCATGTCATATGCTTGTTTCGCGGCGCGCCCGAAAAAACGAGATCGGCTTTTGCGGCGAGCGCCTTTTCCAAGGCGGTCGACCCGGACTTGGGCATGGCGAATAGCACCAGCTTTTTTTCTAGAAAAATGAGCATAGCATAACGACTAACAAAATCTGAGGGCGGTCAATACATTTACCAAGCGTTAAAGGGAATCGCTGCAAAAAGAAACCCGACGCAATTTACTAAAACTTGAAATAGTTTTGTGGAAAGTGTTGGCCCATTTGTCTTTGGGCAAGTTCCGATGCTTTCCCCTCAAAAATAGGGTGATTGAAGACGAACCATTAATTTTTGGTTGCAATGTTCACATTTTGGTCCCATGTAGGAAAATAAGAACAATAGGCGAACACGCACGAGCAGTGATTGCCGCCACAAGGGCGATGTGAAATAAACAGGAGAGAACAATGGCAGCTCCCATTTTAGATTTGGATGAAAGACGCGGCATGGATAAGCAAAAAGCTCTGGAATCGGCATTAAGCCAGATTGAGCGTAATTTTGGTAAGGGCTCGATTATGAAGCTCGGCCAAGAAGGTGCCGTGATGGAGATCGAGGCGACCTCTACCGGGTCGATCGGTTTGGACATTGGGTTGGGCATTGGCGGCCTTCCTAAAGGGCGCATTATCGAGGTTTATGGCCCTGAAAGTTCAGGTAAAACGACGCTGGCGCTGCATGTGGTGGCCGAAGAACAGAAAAAGGGCGGGATCTGTGCATTTGTGGATGCAGAACACGCGCTTGACCCGATCTATGCCAAAAAGCTTGGCGTGAATTTGGATGATCTGCTGATTTCGCAGCCAGATGCCGGCGAGCAGGCTTTGGAAATTACTGAAACGCTTGTGCGCTCTGGTGCGGTGTCGGTTGTGGTGGTCGATTCGGTCGCCGCTTTGACGCCGAAATCAGAACTTGAGGGTGACATGGGCGATGCGCAAGTGGGCGCACAGGCGCGTTTGATGTCCCAAGCCATGCGTAAATTGACCGGTGCGATTAGTCGCTCGAACTGTATGGTGATTTTCATCAACCAAATCCGGATGAAAATTGGCGTGATGTTCGGCTCGCCTGAAACAACGACGGGTGGCAACGCGCTGAAGTTTTATTCATCTGTTCGTTTGGACATTCGCCGCATTGGTGCGATCAAGGATCGTGACGAAGTGGTGGGCAACACGACCCGCGTGAAGGTCGTCAAAAACAAGGTCGCGCCGCCGTTCAAACAGGGGGAATTTGACATCATGTATGGGGCCGGCATTTCCAAAACTGGTGAGCTGGTTGATCTGGGCGTCAAAGCCGGGATCGTTGATAAATCCGGGTCGTGGTTTTCCTATGGGGACCAACGCATCGGGCAAGGGCGCGAAAACGCGAAGACGTTTTTGACCGAAAATCCCGATGTTGCTTGGGAAATTGAAGATAAGATCCGCGCGGCCCATGGGTTGGACTTTGATGTGCCCCAGAGTGAGCGTAACGATAGCGTTATCGAAGAAGAAGACGCCA
>CAZBBZ010000582.1:0-1550 GCA_964489925.1 uncultured Rhodobacterales bacterium | reverse complement strand
CGACAGTGTGCCAGTGTATTGTTCGTGGTCTTGGTTCATCACGTAAGCGAGGGCGGTCACGCAGCGCCCATCGGCCAACTGAATTTCCGTTTCTACCTCGACATAGGCGCTGGAAATCAGCTCGCGGTCGCGCAGATATTTAATGACCGCATCCGCGTGTTTCGCATCTATGCGCAAGCCCAAACCTTCGCAAGACGCGCCATCTTCGGGGTCAAGCGCCAGCACAAGGCCGGGGTTTTCGATCGTGCCACGATGATGGATCGACCACATGCAAAAATGGCGACGATACCCATCGACGCGAGCCCGCGCAGTTTCAACCACAGCAAAACCCGGCTTCCACATTAAAGAGCCGTAAGCGAAAACCCAAAGATCCGACACGCGCGTTTGTCCCAATTGCTTATCCATTGCGCCACCTGATATAGCGCAGGCGGATTAAGCACAAAGGGAACATGCGAAATGCGCAATTTGGTGATATTGGTGCTGCTGGCATTCCTTGGCTATTCCGCGTGGTGGTGGTTGGGGTCAAGCGCCCATGACAAGGCGCTGACCCATTGGTTTGAAGACCGCCGCGATGCGGGTTGGGTTGCCGCGTATGACGAGTTGAAGGTTGTGGGCTATCCCAACCGGATCGACACGCGGGTGGACGGGTTGGAACTGGCCGACCCAAGGTCTGGCTGGGCGTGGAGCGCGCCGTTTTTGCATGTGCATTCCCTGTCATACAAACCCAACCACGTCATTGTGGCCCTGCCAAACACGCAGCGGATTTCCTCGACCCAAGCGACCTATGACATTCAATCAGATGTAATGCGCAGCTCTTTGGTGTTTGTACCGAACACGGATTTGACGCTGGATCGGTTGCAGTTGGAACTGTCGAACGTGGCGATTGCTACCCAGAACGGGACGACAACCTTAAAGAGCGGAAATTTTGCAACCCGGCGGATTACGGATGGCAATGCACCGGATTTTGCCCATGAAATCGGGCTGGATGTGCAAGAACTGTCGATCCCCCTGCCGCTCTTGCGCATGATTGATCCCAAGGAGCGGCTGCCTCGGTTGATGGAAACCACGCATATTGATGTGATCGCGGCCTTTGATGCGCCTATGGATCGGCACGCGGCGGAAGGGAATAAGCCAAACCTGACCGCCCTGCGTTTGCGTGATGTGCACGCGGTTTGGGGCGAGATGAAAATCCAAGCGCAAGGGCGCACGCGGATTGATCGGGACGGTTTTTTTGACGGCGAGATCACGATCAAGGCGCAGAATTGGCGCGCGATGATTGAACTGGCGAAAACCGCGGGGCTGATCCCGGCGGATATGGCGCGCACGGTGACGCGGGGGCTTTCACTGGTGGCGGGTCTGCGAGGCGGGCGCGAGATCGAAGTGCCGCTGCGCTTTGCCGATGGTGCAACTTACTTGGGGCCGATCCCGATTGGGCCAGCGCCGCGCATTGAGCGGCGGTAGAGCTTACTTGCAATAAGGCCGGCGAAGGTTCGAGATATCGAAGTGAAAATGATCGTCGTGCCAGCGGTCTGACCCCGGTCCAAGCACCA
>CAZBBZ010000581.1:0-1550 GCA_964489925.1 uncultured Rhodobacterales bacterium | reverse complement strand
AAGCGTGTGCAAAAAGGCGCGGCGGTGGCGACTGCGTTTTTCGCGACCGATTTCCAACCCGCCCAAATCGGGGAGATCGGGCTGCTCTTC
This sequence comes from uncultured Rhodobacterales bacterium, assembly GCA_964489925.1. Classification (GTDB taxonomy): domain Bacteria; phylum Pseudomonadota; class Alphaproteobacteria; order Rhodobacterales; family Rhodobacteraceae; genus CAYLLD01. The sequence goes on along the minus strand of CAZBBZ010000581.1, from coordinate 1,460 downwards.
GTCAAACACAAAGCCAAAGGCGGGGCGTTTGGAAATCTGGCTAAACGCATGGGCGATGCGGTTTCCGATGTGCCATTTTTTGCAGATGATCAGGGTCAGTTCGTAATCGGTGCCAAGCTCTGCCGCGGTTTCCCAAATGCGCGGGCCATAGCGCGTGCCCACACGCCCCCGTTGGCGGACGTATTCGTAGACGGCTTTTCCGGCACTTTCGCTGGTGGCTTGGGTGTTGTCGTCGTTTTCGGACAAGAAAAGTTCGCCAAGTCGTTGGCGAAACGCATCGTCGTGCATGGAAATCTTGCGCGCTGCAAACTGCCATTGACCGCGTAGCATTTCGAAGTGGTCCGCATAAAACGACAGGGGCATACCATAATCAGAAAACATCAAAAACGTGGGCGAATTGTCGTCGACCTGTTCGCGCGGGACCAAATGCATGGTGAGCGTTTGAAAAAAGGTTTCATCCGGAATCCAAGTGGTTTTGAAAAACCGTACCACGTCCGGACGCCTTTCAATGAACGCAAGGATGAGATCAATGGTGTCCCGGCGCAGCACCCACCATTGCGAGCCGATTTTCATCTTCAGCCCTTTGGGGAGTTGGCGCTTTAGCCCCAAGCGGCGTTGCAGGGCGAGGGACCAATAGAACAGACGCTTTTGTGTGCGCTCGTTAAAGGGGTGGCGGTAGATCAACCGTTCATCGGTGAGGCCCGTTTTAATCCAGCCATCTTCGAAAAAATCAGCGTGTTGGATGTAGTCGCGATCGTTCGGGGCCAAGGCATTTTGGATGTGGCGCGCGGATTTAGCCGGCATACAGTCGCCGCTGAGCAAAAAGAAATGCGAGGCATCGGGAAACTCGCGGCGCGCTGTGCGCACTAGGGTAAGTGTCGCTTCGACCAGCGACCATTCCCCCCAGCCGCATCGGATAGAACGGGACATCACAACGTCCGTCAAACCTGTGATAGCCTTGGCCACGTCTGCAGCGAAGTTCGGCCCGGCATTTTGGTCCGCATGGATCACCACGCAATCACCGCGCGCACTTAATACACGCGCTTGCTCGGCCACGAGATCGGGGCTTTTGTGGCAAAGCAGTAAAAAGGCGATACGTGTCACTGATAAATCTCTGGTGTTCTTGTTAGGAAAAATTTGCCAATAGACAGAAGACAAATTTTGACGATTGTGACGGGCGGTTACCGAATATCTACGAAACTCTGTCCTATTGTCCAAGGATAGATTGATCGAACAAGTTCAGGTGATTTGTTTGTTTACTCGTTTAGCTCTATATCGGTGCGAGTGGCATAAAATGAATAAGGTTTATTGATGGGATTTCCCGGCACTTGGATGACTGAAAGCCAAAGCGTCGTTTATAGGGTGATACCTAAATGCGCTTGCTCGACCATTGGCCAGATCATTTATTATGGTGATCATGGCACGTTTTATGATGGCGATATCCATGACGCAAAGCGGGG
>CAZBBZ010000580.1:0-1557 GCA_964489925.1 uncultured Rhodobacterales bacterium | reverse complement strand
GGATACTCCCGCGCGATGCGTGCCTCAGAGTTGGTCAAATAACCCTGATCTTCCATCAAGCCGATGATTACAGCCGCGCGGTTTTGCGCCACAGATAGATCGGTGGTCGGGGCATACCGCGACGGCGCTTTTAGCAATCCCGCCAACATCGCCGCCTCTGATGCGGACACTTCGCGGGCGGATTTTCCGAAATATCGCTGGGCGGCGGCTTCAAACCCATTCGCGCCCGCGCCAAGATAGACGCGGTTCAAGTAAATCGACAGAATTTGCGACTTGGAATATTTCAGCTCCATCGCCAAAACGATGGGCACTTGTTTGATATGGCGCGACAAAGACCGTGAGTTGTCAAAAAACAGCAGCTTCGCCACTTGCTGGGTAATGGTAGAGCCGCCTTGCACGACGCCACCCGCCCGATAATTCGCCACAAGCGCCCGCGCAATCCCGCGCGGATCAAGCCCGAAATGACGGTTGAACCGCTTGTCCTCGGTCGCAATCACCGCGTTGACCAAATGGGGGGAGGCCGCACCCGCACGCAACTGCCCACCAAATTGTTCGCCCCGCCAAGCGAACACCTCGCCCGAGCGATCCGTCAGGATAACCGACCCACGCTCGCGACCATCGGACAGTTCAGCAACATTGGGAAGGGTTACGAAATAATAACCAACCGCGACTATGAGCCCGAGCAATAGCACAATCGCCACCCGCGATGTGATCAGCCAGATCAACCGGAACAGCCCCCGGAAAAGAAAGCCGAACACGCGCGTGAACAGTCCCTTTTTGGGCTTTGCCTTCTTTTTCTGATCTTGGGCCATCGGCCGCCTGCTCTTTTTTTGTTTTGCCAATCTTAAGCATTACAACGCCGGAAAGCGAATAGAGACGACTGGAAATTTGACCGGTTGTTTCGGCTTTGCATCTTTTCGCGAGCCGCCGCACCCGTTTGCCCATCCTGTTTCACAACACAACCATTTAGAAATTCAAACGAATGAAACGATAATTTAGGGCAGCTAAATTTTGTAAAACCTCTTGAACCTGATTCGCTTGCGTGCAAGAATCAGGAAAGCATGCATAATAAAAAAATAATCAGGTACTTCAGGCAGCGCCCCAGCGGCGCTGTTTTTCTTTTTTGAGCATCGGTTTAAGTATAGAAATTCCGTACCAAGGATCACCAGCTGCTGTTGGGGAACCGTTGGGCGACAGGCTGTGAAGGAATGTACAAATGACGAACCAAATTACGCCACCCCCAGCATCGCCACAAAGCTTTACAAATGCCGAAGATGCGGTGGCCTACCTAACGGACCTTTACGATGCATCCGTTGCCTTTTTGCGCGATCGGTTCCAAGCGGTTATGCAAGGCGACGCGCCGGAACAGAAGTATCGGGCGTTTTATCCCGAAATTGTCGTCGAAATCACGTCTTATTCGCCGGTCGATAGCCGTCTGTCGTTTGGCCATTGTGCCGAACCGGGTCATTATGCGACCACGGTCACGCGCCCCGATCTTTTTGCGGATTATTTGGTGCAGCAATTGTCTCTGATCATTCGCAATCACAACGTGGAAAT
>CAZBBZ010000579.1:0-1561 GCA_964489925.1 uncultured Rhodobacterales bacterium | reverse complement strand
CTGCGTCAGCCCGCCCAAATCACCAAGCCGTTGCGAAGAACGCCCCGCCATTTGGCTGGCATAAGGTTCAGGATAGATCGAGCCTGTCTTGATGGGCGCATCGGAAGGATCAAGTTTGGGCATCTGCCTCAAACCCGCTCAATAATCGTGGCGGCCCCCATGCCAGACGCCACGCAGAGTGTTGCCAAGCCTGTTTCCTTGCCTGTGCGCTCCAACTCATCGAGCAAGGTGCCAAGAATGATCGCGCCTGTTGCACCCAAAGGGTGGCCCATTGCAATCGAGCCGCCGTTCACATTCACCTGCGAGTGATCCACATCAAACGCCTGCATGAACCGCAGCACCACGGCTGAAAACGCCTCGTTCACCTCGAACAGATCGATATCCTTGATCGACATGCCGCTATCGGCCAAAATTTTCTCCGTCACCGGCACCGGCCCGGTCAGCATGATCGTCGGATCAAGCCCGATCTTGGCGGTCGAACGAATACGCGCGCGCGCTTTCAGCCCATGTTGCTCGCCAAATTCCTTGTTCCCGACCAAAATCGCGGCTGAACCATCCACAATCCCGCTAGAATTGCCCGCGTGATGCACATGGTTGATCTTTTCCAAATGCGGGTACTTCAATAGGGCCACCGCATCAAAACCGGGCATCACTTCGCCCATATCCTTAAAGCTGGCCTTAAGCGCACCAAGCGCTTGCATATCCGTGCCGGGGCGCATGTATTCGTCGTGATCTAAGATCGACAGCCCATTGCGGTCCTTGATCTCAATCACCGATTTTTCAAACCGCTTATCTTTCCAAGCCGCCGCCGCCCGGTTCTGGCTTTCCACCGCCAAAAGATCGCAATCATCGCGGGAAAACCCGTATTCCGTCGCGATAATATCCGCTGAAATCCCTTGGGGGACAAAATAGCTCTTTGTGGCCAGCTCTGGATCAACCGCAATCGCGGCCCCATCGGACCCCATGGCGACCCGGCTCATGCACTCGACACCACCGGCAATATAGCCATTGCCACCGCCACCGCGCACTTGGTTAGCCGCAATATTCACCGCCTCCAGACCACTGGCACAAAAGCGGTTGATCGACAGACCCGGAATGCGTTCATCCAGATCAGACAACAACACCGCCGAGCGCGCCAAACAGCCGCCTTGTTCGGCCACTTGCGTGGCGTTGCCCCAAATCACATCCTCAACCGCATGCCCTTCAAGACCGTTGCGCGCCTTAAGCGCATTCAGCGTGTCCGCAGACAACCGCAGCGACGTCACCTCGTGCAAACTGCCGTCTTTACGGCCTTTGCCACGCGGCGTGCGGATTGCGTCATAGATATAGGCCTCGGTCATGCGATGCTCCGTTGCAAGGTCTGTTGCGAGACGACAAAGATAGCCGTCAAAACCGCGATTATGCCAATGATAAGTGCGAATTTATAAAAAGGAATCAAGTCCTGCATCAACGCCAATCGGTAAAGCGCATAAAACGCAACCAAGGCAATGGCAGGGCGCACAAGTCCAAACAAAAACAACGATTGTGCAAAACTGATCGTGGCCGCCGCCCATCCCATGGC
>CAZBBZ010000578.1:0-1568 GCA_964489925.1 uncultured Rhodobacterales bacterium | reverse complement strand
TTTGGAATAGCACGAATTGTTTGACGTTCTGTGCGCGTAAAGCGCCTCGGGCTCGCCTTGTCCCGACGGGCCGTTTCACCACGGGGCTGAAACAAATCGCTATTGGAGTAACTCAGGCGATTGTGGCGACACAGCACCGTATCATCGCGCGCCACTTGAAACAGGCGCCCCACCCGCTTGCTGATGTTTTCATCGTATTCATCCACCGGATCATGGACGCCAAAAAGGGTTCGGCCCAGCTTTTCGTGCAAGCTCCAACTCGCGGGAAAACACAGGATCGCGCCGACGAAGTGTTGCGGCGCAGCCCGTTCCACCAGACAAAGATCCGCCTGAACCAAGCGCCCGGCCACTGCCAAAGGGTGATCGCTTTGCAAATCGACTTTCACCCCATCCGCCCGGGTGATCCAAGCGCCAGAGCGCTGAACCCCCGGCCAATTGGAAACATGATCGACCACCATGCCAAGCAAGGCAGCCGCACCGTGATCCGCCTGAGGCAAATGGGCAAAAACATCAGAGCGGCGCGTGGCAAGCAAGTGATCCCGATACGCCATCTGGCGCGCAAATGCGTCGTCTTGGATCAACCAATCACGCAAAGGGACCGGCGCAATACCGGGCAGTGCATTGACATTTCGCTGGAACCTATCCCCTTCCGGCCCCGTTTTTTGAAGGATTTCACGAAACTCTTTGCTCAACCATCCCTGCTTTCTGCCCAAAAACGACAATTCTCGGCGCTTTTTGACGACCGCTCATGTTCAGTTCGCACAAATCTTGACCTCAGGCAAACTGGACAAAACGTAATGAACCAGCATTTTTCTGACAAGCGCAAGATCAACCCAACTGGGGTTCGCCCCGATGGTACGCCGGATGACAACGACCGGATCGAAATCGGGCCGACCCCGCTGGCCTTTGCGGAATGGGCCGCCCTTGGGCTGCAAATGCCCAACCTTGCGGCCATGCGTGAATATCGTTTGGAACGCACAGTTGCCCAAATTGTCAAACGCGATCTGGCCGGGGTTCTGTTGTTTGATCCGTTGAGCATTCGCTATGCCTCTGACACCAGCAACATGCAGCTTTGGAACACCCACAACCCGTTTCGCGCCTGTCTGGTTTGCGCGGATGGGCATATGGTGATGTTTGACTATAAGAACGCGCCGTTCTTGTCGGATTTCAATCCGCTGGTCAAAGAAGTGCGCTCTGGCGCGTCGATGTTCTATTTCACCGTTGGGGATGCGGCGGATGAAAAAGCGGCAGGGCTTGTGGCCCAAGTGCGCGAGATTTTGAACGACCATGCGCCGGGCTTGCAGCGCATTGGGATTGATAAAATCATGCCCCGTGGTCTGCGCGCGTTTGAAGCGGCGGGATACGAGGTTGTTGACGGCGAAGAGGTTATGGAAAAAGCCCGCGTGATCAAAGGTCCGGATGAAATTCTGGCCATGCGTGCCTCGATCCGGGCTTGCGAGGCGGCTTGTATGGTGATGGAGGATAATACGCATCCCGGCATGACCGAGGATGACGTTTGGGCGATCATGCACGCCGAAAACATCAAACGCGGCGGCGAATGGATCGAA
>CAZBBZ010000577.1:0-1591 GCA_964489925.1 uncultured Rhodobacterales bacterium | reverse complement strand
ACGATCACCGCAAAAACCAGCAGCATGACCGCACTTTCCACAACGATCAGATCACGCTGGCTGATGGCTTGGAAAATCAAGCGCCCCAAACCGGGCAGGAAGAACACTTGCTCGATAATGATGCCCCCGGCCAGCAGGAACGAAAACTGTAACCCGATGATCGTCAGCACCGGGATCAGCGCATTGCGCAAGGCGTGACGCCACAGAGTTTGGCGCCGTGTCAGCCCTTTGGCCCGCGCGGTGCGGATGAAATCTTCGTCCATCGTGTCAATCAGAGCCGAGCGCATCACCCGCGTTAAGATAGAGGCTTGGGGCAGGGCCAGTGAAATCGCTGGTAACGTAAGTGCTTTCATGCCGCCCAAGACCCCGTTTTCCCACCCCGGAAAGCCGCCGGCAGAAAACCAGCGCAAGGTGATCGCGAATGCCAAGACCAACAGCATCGCGAACCAAAAATTCGGGATCGCAACACCCAGTTGCGTGGCGCCCATGACCGCACTTTCGCGCACCGATCCGCGCCGCGCCGCTGCATAAACCCCCAAAGGAAACGCAATCAGCGTCGACAGCGCCAGCGCGTAAAGCGCAAGGGGCAGGGATATCCACAACCGCTCGCCAATAATCTCGGCCACGGAACTGCGATACGTATAAGATGTGCCAAAATCCCCGCGCAGCATCCCAGAAACCCAATTCAGATACCGCTGCGGCTTTGACACATCCAACCCCAGCTCTGTGCGCAGGGCGGCAATCGTGTCCTCTTGGGCGTTGATGCCTAGCATATAGGCCGCAACATCGCCGGGCACGACCTCGATCACCATAAAAATCACGAGGCTCGCGACGATCAGCGAAAGCGTTAGGGAGATCAGGCGTTGGGTTGCAAACAAAAGCATGGGGTTAAGAATAAAGGCGTGCGCGCAGCAGCGCCACGGCGAAATGGCGTTCAAGTTGAATTAACAATCGCCAAGACGGTCACGCTTGGGTTGTTAGGGTTGTGAGTTTTAGGGTCTTCTTCGTTAATAATGTGAGCTAAATTATTGTTCTAATTACCAATTAACAATTTTCGATCTCAATCGAACGCGCGGTTTGTGCTATAACGTCAGTATGGTTCAGATTTCTCACGACTATGCCCGCAAGGTGCTGGGCGTCGGGCCAACGGTTAGCCCGGATGACCTGCGCAAAGCATGGAAGAAAAAGGCGCGCACTTACCATCCTGACCAGATCGGTGGGTGCGAAAAGACCTTTATCGAAGTCAATGATGCCTATGAGATGTTGCGCATGGCGCCAAGTGCCTCGCGGTATTCCATTAACCGTGAGCCACGCGCCAAAAAACAGCCAAAGCCCGCGCCACAATGGGTGGACCGTCGTGGGGCCAGCAAAGTTGCGCAAACCCCTGCGCGCACGATCAACGTGTCTGGTCAGCTGCACAACAGCTGCCGCATCGTGCTTGAGCGTTCTACGCAGGCATATGCATTTACCAGCGCCAAATCGCAGAATGGCGGCTTTTACGTGGACCCGCGCGCCATTGATAAAGACATGACAGCGCGCGGCCATGTGGCGCAAAATGTGGCGGTGCATGATGGGCGCGTGACCATTAAGG
>CAZBBZ010000576.1:0-1593 GCA_964489925.1 uncultured Rhodobacterales bacterium | reverse complement strand
TTCGACCCCTTTGCCATTCCACGGGGCCAGCTTGCCCATGACATTGCAGACGAAGACGTAGAGATTAACCGTCAAATCGGTACGCATGGCCTAGGTTTGATCCGCGATATCGCGTCTCGCAAAAATGGTGAACCGGTGAACTTGCTGACCCATTGTAACGCTGGCTGGATCGCAACGGTTGATTGGGGGACAGCAACAAGCCCGATGTACCAAGCCCATAACGAAGGGATTCCGATCCATGTATGGGTGGACGAAACCCGTCCGCGCAATCAGGGCGCGCTAACGTCTTGGGAACTGGGCGCACATGGGATCGCCCACACTTACATTACCGACAATGCCGGCGGACATCTCATGCAACACGGGCAAGTTGATATGGTAATCACGGGAACAGACCGCACCACACGCACGGGTGATGTTTGCAACAAGATCGGAACATATCTAAAGGCTTTGGCCGCATACGATAATTGTGTGCCGTTCTATGTCGCCCTGCCGTCGCCAACAATAGATTGGACGGTCTCAGACGGCATCGCAGAAATCCCGATTGAGGATCGCGCGGAACAAGAAGTCGCGCAGGTTCAAGGCACGGGCAAAGACGGTTTGACGTCTGTCAAAGTGACGCCAGAAGGCACAATGGGCGGCAATCCAGCTTTTGACGTTACGCCAAGCCGCCTTGTCACAGGACTAATCACTGAGCGCGGTATTTGCGAGGCAAGCGAAGAAGGGTTATCAAGCCTCTTTCCCGACTTGGCGGTTTAGTCAATTTCAGATCACCCGCACTATTTCCCTTGAGCTAAGACTAGAGCCGAGCGCAGAAGATCTCGATTTCCTATTTGATTGGCCAATATCAAGACCAGCCGCGCATTTAGCGCCATGCTTTCCTCAACGTTCAATCCGTCATGCGCGCCGATCAGTTCATCATAAAACCCATCAGGGTCTGAAATGTTCGGGGTCAAGGTTACATCCATCCTTACGCCTTTCCGATTGCTTTTGCCTGTGCCAATGCAACGGCTGCTTTTTCAAAATGCCCCCACCTAGCGACAACGTGGTGGTCCGGGCGGATCAAATAAACAGCTTGCGACGCATCGCCGAGATACCGGGCCACCAACTCTGGCGAAGGATCTTTAATCGCTATTGTTGCGAGATCAGTTTCTGGCGCGCCACAGCCAATGCACAAAAGACAGAACACACCCGGCAAGTGATCCAGCAAAAACCCATCACCAACAGGTGCATCGCTACAGGCAGCACCCGGACGCGTATTAGTCGGGCCAAGCAATTCATCTTCACCAAACAAGGCAAAGCCATCGTAAATGCACGGCACCGATAAACGTCCTGAATTTACGAGAGGACGCGCGAAAGCGTGATCCTGAGCCAGATCAAGCACCGCGTTGCGGAACACCTTGGACATGTCTGATTTGGGGGTCATAAAATCCGTTGCGCGCGACGAGTTGAGAATATTCTCATCGGCGGCAAACTCACGCTCTGCGCAATAGGTGTCAAGCAATCTGTCAGGCGCTCGACCCTTCAAAACATAATCCAATTTCCATGCCAGATTTTCAGCATCTTGCACGCCAGAATTTGCCCCACGCGCACCAA
>CAZBBZ010000575.1:0-1594 GCA_964489925.1 uncultured Rhodobacterales bacterium | reverse complement strand
GGCCATCGCGGTTGGCAGCGGCAAGCCAGTGCTTTGGGACAGGGCTTTGGCCTGCTCCAGCACAATCGGTTTCCACGGCTCATTGGGATCTCCTTCGCCGTAAAGACGGCCCCAGATATCCATTGCTAGCTGCGCGCGGCCTTGTTGTGCCATAGACAGGCCGGAATAATAGCGCGCGCGACGGTTATTGACATCAACCTGCAAAGTGCGGGCCAAGACTGCGTCTGCTTCGGGTGATACATAACCGCGCGCGGAAAAAATAAGATATTCGGCCATCGCAGACAGATCGGCAGATGTGGCCGCATCCCCTTCGATGTCCAAAACGCGGGCTTGGGCGTCTTTGGCATCTGCGTATTTGCCAAAGCGGGCCATGGTCGAGGCGAGCAAGCGATAACCTTGTGCATCATCGGGGCGCTCGGCCAGCACTTGTTGCAACTGTTCCAAAAGGGCGGCGTCTTGTCCGGTGGGTTCGCTGGCTTCTGCTTTGACCAAGGCGTCAACTTCGGCTTCAGCTTCGGCTTGGGTCAAGCGCACGGGCAGATCACTGCGGGTTGCAAGCGGGAAGTCTTGCAAGCCCGGTGTGCCCAAGACTGAATAAAGCCCCGCAGAGCCGCCGATTGTCGCCAGCACAACCACGGCAATCGCAATATTGCTGACCCGTTTGGGCGCCTGTTCGACCGCATTTTGCGCGCTGGCATCTGCGGCCAGTAAGCGGCGGGAAATCTCGATCCGGCTTGGTTCGGCTTCATCCGCACTTAACACGCCGCGCTCTACATCGCTTTGCAGCTCTTTAAGCTGGTCTTTGTAAACCTCGACATCCTTGCCCGTTTGATGGTCCGTGTCCGTTTTGCCCGCCCAAAGGGGACGGGTGACAAGCGCGGCTGCGCCTAAACAAACCAATGCAGCGATCGCAGAAAAAATCAGCAATTTGGTACGCCTTTGCAGTTATTATGGGCAAGAGCCCGTTGTGAGTGTCGCAGATGGATAACTGAACGCCGCCTTTGCCTGCAAGTGCAATGAAAGGATTGTCTAAATGGCTTGCCGGAACATCTATACCTGTGTTGAGTGCATAATGATTCCGCAACAAGACTGCGTGATAGGCAAAAGGCTAGGCCCATGAAGAAATATTCGGTGTTTTCAATCGCACGAGAGGCGATGCGCTATCACTCTGGTTGGGAGCGGGCTTGGGCGTCGCCTGAACCTAAGGCGGAATATGATGTGGTCGTGGTTGGCGCAGGCGGGCATGGATTGGCCACGGCTTACTATTTGGCTAAGAACCACGGTATTACCAATGTGGCGGTGGTTGAAAAGGGCTGGCTTGGTGGCGGCAATACCGGGCGCAACACGACGATTATCCGGTCAAACTATTTGCAGGATTCTTCGGCGGCGATTTATGAAAAAAGTCGCAGCTTGTATGAAGACCTTAGCCAAGAGCTGAATTTCAATATTATGTTTTCCCCGCGCGGTGTGTTGATGCTCGCCCAGACTGAGCATGAGTTGCGGGCTTGGAAACGCACGGCCCATGCGAACCGTTTGGCGGGTATTGAAAGCGAGTTGGTGGATGCGGCTGGTGTGAAAAAGCACTGCCCGATCA
>CAZBBZ010000574.1:0-1655 GCA_964489925.1 uncultured Rhodobacterales bacterium | reverse complement strand
CGGCCACAACATGCGCCTGAGGTTCCCGGACTTGGGCGAAGCCCTACGGGAAGAATTGGGAATGTGGGATGGATGACCTAAACCGGGATCCACAGCCACAGCCGCCCCCGCGACTGTATGCGGTGAGCGAGGTTTCAAATGCCACTGGTCATATCGACTGGGAAGGCGGAACCCACGCTTTGACCCGTAAGCCAGGAGACCAGCCTCATGTTGAAAACTCAATAACCGGTCGTCGGGGATGACGATCAGAGAGGCTAAAAATGACTAAGACAACCACCGCCACCCGTGCATCTTCTGATATTGTTTCGCTGACCCTTGTAGCGTTCATCGGCATCGGCGTGCTTTTTGTGGCAGGCTTTGCGAATTCCGCAACGCTGCACAACGCAACGCACGACAGCCGCCACGCCGCTGGCTTTCCCTGCCACTAATCAGGTTTTCCAAACTTTGATCGCACCGCTGGCCCTTTCGTAAGGTCTAAGCTCGTGCATCACTTTTTGATGTGAGGGACCAATGGTTCAGAAACTTCTGTTCCGCGGGCTTGTAGCTGGCTTGATCGCCGGACTGGTCGCTGCGGTATTACAAATGACGTTTGTCGTGCCTGTCTTGATGGAAGCAGAGCTATATGAAACTGGCGCGCTGACCCATTTTGGCGGTGCAAGTGACGCGGGTGCGGCCCATGACCACGATCACGGCGCTGAAAGCGATGTGCAGCGCACCTTGATGACATGGCTTGCGGTCACGGCGACCTTCATGGGTTGGGGTCTAATCATGGCGGCAGCTATGGAATTTGCCCGCCGCGCCGATCACATCGCTACGATGAAAACGGGGCTTGTTTGGGGGCTTGCGGGCTTTTTGGCCGTGCATCTGGCCCCTGCGGTTGGCTTGCCACCGGAATTGCCGGGCAATGCAGCGGCGGATCTGTCAACACGCCAGCTTTGGTGGGTTTTGGCGGTTCTCGTCAGCGCAATCGGACTTGCAGTCATTGCCTTTGGCCGTGGCGTCATCGCACTCATCGGCGGACTTTTGATCCTGCTCGTGCCTCACCTAATTGGCGCGCCCCATCCAAACACATGGACCGGGCCAGCCCCCCCAGAACTAGCGGGCGAATTTGCAGCGCGCGCTTTAGCGACCAACGCCTTTGCATGGGCAATTTTAGGCGCCGCCTTGGGCGCATTGATTGATCGAGAACGCACATGAACGCTTTGAACGAAAAAATCCCCGCCACGGTCATCACCGGCTTTCTTGGTGCGGGCAAAACCACCATGATCCGGCATTTGTTGGAAAACGCCAATGGGCGGCGCATTGCGCTGGTGATCAATGAATTTGGCGATGTGGGCGTGGATGGCGAAATCCTGAAGGCTTGCGGATCGAATGCTTGCGGGGACGAGGACATCGTTGAGCTGTCCAACGGCTGCATCTGCTGCACCGTGGCCGAAGATTTTGTCCCCACAATCGAAAAACTGCTGGCCCGCCCCGATAAGCCTGATCACATCGTGATTGAAACCTCCGGCTTGGCCCTGCCCCAACCTCTGGTGCGCGCGTTCAACTGGCCTGAAATTGCCACCAAAGTGACGGTGGATGGTGTGGTAACAGTAGTGGACGGCAAAGCGGTTGAGGCGGGCTTGTTCGCCTCTGACATCGAAGCCGTGGACGCT
>CAZBBZ010000573.1:0-1665 GCA_964489925.1 uncultured Rhodobacterales bacterium | reverse complement strand
AATGAATTGAATTGAACTTCAGCATGTCATTACTCAATTCCCCGGCATGGCTTTCTTTTCTCCTTTCTCGATCTCCGGTTTTGCTTTTTCAATCTTATACAGACAGTTTGGATTGCATGGAACACTGGCTGACTGCAGCCAGTTTTCCCGCCAGATCTGGATGCGCGCGCAGCACGTAAAGCCGCTTGTCAGCCGAACTTGCGCGAAACACACGGGCCAAGGCGCTATGAACACCAACCGCGCTGTCGTGTGCTGCGCCCAGTTCAAGATCAAACGCACCCTCCGCAATCCAAGGCGAATGTTCAAAGACGCCCCCAAAGGTTTCAACAAAGGCGCTGCGATCCATTTGCGAGGGGCGCAACCGTTCTTTGGGGGCGTGATGGGCGTGCCAGTGGCGCGCGATATCAATGCGCCGGGCAAACCAAACATCTGCATGGCTTTGCGCATATTCAATGAACCGCTTTAACGCCATGACCCGACCGGGGCGCCCAACCAGACGACAATGCAGACCGATTGACAGCATCTTGGCCTGACCCGCTTCGCCTTCGGCGTAAAGCGCATCAAAGCTGTCCTTGAGATAGGCAAAAAACTGGTCGCCCGCATTGAACCCTTGCGGTGTAGCAAAGCGCATATCGTTGGCATCCAGCGTATAAGGCACAATCAGCTGGTCGTGTCCGCCCAGGTGATGCCAATAGGGAAGATCATCCGCATAGCTATCGGCCGCATATAAAAACCCGCCTTCCTCGGCCACCAAATCAAGCGTGTTTTCCGAGGAGCGGCCCGTGTACCAGCCCAAAGGCCGCGTTCCGGTGACTTCTTCGTGCAGCTTAATTTCTGCATCCATATGGGCGCGTTCATCTTCACGGGTATAGTCTTTGTATTCGATCCATTTCAGCCCGTGAGATGCGATTTCCCAATCCGCGTCTTGCATCGCGCGCACCTGTTCGGGCGAGCGCGCCAAAGCCGTCGCCACCCCGTAAACCGTCAAGGGCACACCCGTGCCTGTGAACAAGCGATGCAGCCGCCAAAAGCCCGCTCGCGCGCCGTATTCATAGATGCTTTCCATATTTGCATGGCGCTGGCCGGGCCAAGCGGCGGCCCCCACGATTTCGGACAAAAACGCTTCGGATGCCGCATCGCCATGCAGGATGTTGTTTTCGCCACCTTCTTCGTAATTCAGGACGAATTGAACAGCGATTTTTGCGCCGCCGGGCCATTTGGGATCGGGCGGATTGGCCCCATAGCCAATCATGTCACGAGGATAACGGTTCACCATGGGCTCCTTAGCGCTTTGCAACCTGTCCCAAGAGATTTACACATAGGGTCAGGCTTGTCAGTGGCGATTTTGAGGTTTGAGCAATGGCGAAGGGATTTTTGACGACCCATGTGCTGGATACAGCGCGGGGGTGTCCGGCGGCGGGCATTAAAATTGCGCTTTACCGGGTGTCGGGCAATTCGCACAAAAAGATCGCCGAGACCGTGACCAACGCCGACGGGCGCACGGATGCGCCAATTTTGCCAGCTGAAGATTTCAAGACAGGCAGTTACGAGTTGATCTTTTTTGCAGGGGATTATCTGCGCGCCAGCGGACAAGCTGCGAGTGAACCGCTGTTTCTGGACCAAGTGCCGATCCGTTTTGGGATGGCCGAGGACGATCATTACCAC
>CAZBBZ010000572.1:0-1667 GCA_964489925.1 uncultured Rhodobacterales bacterium | reverse complement strand
TGATCTTCGAGGATTGCGATGTGCCGTTCGAGAATGTGCTGGGCGAAGAGGGGCGCGGCGTTGCGGTTCTGATGTCGGGTCTCGATTATGAACGCGTGGTGCTCTCGGGCATTGGCACAGGCATCATGGCGGCCTGTCTGGATGAGGTGATGCCTTATCTCGCCGAGCGCAAACAATTTGGCAAACCCATCGGGGACTTCCAACTGATGCAGGGCAAAATCGCGGATATGTACACGGCAATGAATTCAGCGCGCGCCTATGTCTATGCGGTCGCTGCGGCCTGTGATCGGGGCGAAGTGACCCGCGCGGATGCCGCCGCCTGCGTGCTTTATGCCTCCGAGGAAGCCATGAAAGCCGCCCACCAAGCGGTGCAAGCCATGGGCGGGGCGGGCTTTATGAACGACGCACCGGTTGCACGGATGTTCCGCGATGCGAAATTGATGGAAATCGGCGCAGGCACCTCCGAGATCCGCCGCATGCTGGTCGGGCGCGAAATGATGGGGGCGATGGGGTGATGTATCTTTTTGGCCCTAGACTTTCGCACGAACCAGCCACGCCCACCATGAAAACAGGTGACTTCATGAAGACCGCAATGATCTTTTTGCTATGCTTTGGCATTGCGCCATCGGCCCAAGCGACCGAGCCTTTCACCTTTGCATGGCTCAACCGCTGCTTAATGGCAGCCGAGGGCGAGGGCCGCCCCTCTGCCAGCGCAAACACCTGCATGAAAGACGCCGTGCGCATCTGTGAATTTTCCCCCGACCGCCCCGTCTGTTTGGGCGAGCTTGCCAATGCCAGCAACATCGCGGCCAATGACATCGTTGGCGGTCTGCCCGCCAGCCTGCCAGAGCAAACCAAAGGCGCGGGCTTTTACGTGAAGCGTTTGGCAAAGGTCGCCAACCCCAAGCCGCTGCTTGTATGCAACCCGCCTTTCGGCACCCCGTCCGAACATTGCGACGCCATGACCGCCATGTGGCGCTTTTCCAGCGCGCGCGCCCTTAATCGCATGATCGAACCTCTTGCAAAGGCGGCGCAATGACGGCCACCGCCAATCGCGACACCCATCTTGCGCTGCTCGCAAATGTAGAAAACGCGGCAAACGCGGCCCTGCAAGGCGGCTCTGATGCGTCGCGCGCGCGCCATCTAAAGCGCGGCAAGCTGCTGCCACGGGACCGCGTGACCCGGCTGCTCGACCCCGGCTCGCCCTTCCTAGAGGTCGGGATGTTCGCAGGCCATGACATGTACGACGGCGTGCCAACCGGGGCAGGGGCCATTGCGGGCATTGGCCGTGTGCAGGGCCGTCAGGTGATGGTGGTGTGCAACGACGCCACGGTGAAGGGCGGCACCTACTACCCGATGACCGTCAAAAAGCACCTGCGCGCCCAAGCCATCGCAGAAGCCAATCACCTGCCTTGCGTGTACCTCGTGGACAGTGGCGGGGCGAACCTGCCCAATCAGGACGAAGTCTTTCCAGACCGTGATCACTTCGGCCGTATTTTTTTCAACCAAGCTCAGATGAGCGCCAAGGGCATTGCCCAAATCGCCGTTGTTATGGGCTCTTGCACGGCGGGCGGCGCTTATGTTCCGGCCATGTCCGATGTGACCATCATCGTGAAAGACCAAGGCACGATCTTTCTGGCTGGCCCCCCCTTGGTCAAAGCGGCCAC
>CAZBBZ010000571.1:0-1667 GCA_964489925.1 uncultured Rhodobacterales bacterium | reverse complement strand
TTATCGAAACCGAGGCGCAGCGCCTGACGCGCTTGCTGGATGAAATCCTTGATCTATCTTTTCTGGAAAGCGGGCGCGCGGATATGGAGCGGTCTGCGATTATTCTTGGGGAAGTTGTCGAGCAGTCTTTGGCATCAAGCATCCACTTTAAGGGCGATAATCGGGTCGCGGTGCAGCGCCGGGGCAATCAGCTTCAGGCAAGCGTGCTTGCCCACCCGGACCGGCTGGCGCAAGTTTTGATAAATGTGTTTTCCAATGCGGTTAAATATGGCGATCCTGACCAGCCTGAAATCGGCATTCACGCCTATGCGCGGGCGGGTCAGATCGTGGTTGATATTACGGATAACGGGCCGGGCATTGCCGAAGAAGATGCCGCGCGTATCTTTGAAAAATTCACCCGCCTTGGCATTGGGGGCAATCCCGGCTCCTTTGGCCTTGGACTGCCCATTAGCCGCGAGATTATGCGCAATCTTGGCGGTGATCTGGAACTTGTCGCATCAAAGCATGGCGCGACCTTCCGCATCACTTTAGAGCGAGCGCCCGCTTAAGGATCTTTTTTCAAGTGACGCTCAAACGATTGGCGGACCGCATCGACCACCCGGTCGGTGGCAATCAGTGCAATGGTAAGGGCGTAAAGTGGCAAGTCGCTGCCAGAGATCAGGCCGTAGCCGTAATAGATCGCAAATATGATTAGAAATTCTAGGACTAGAAAAAGCCCACGCAAAATTAGTGTTCCCCCAACGGAACCCCCTTTCTCTGAATGTTTTGATTGCTTATTTCATATCAGAAAAACTGTTAATTTACAATGAGTTCGCCTAAACAACCGCAAATCTGGCAGAAAGTCGCCAGAAAGGGGCGGCTTGCACCAATTCTGCGGCTCGTTTAGGCGTAATGGCGTTTCTAATCACCCAATCCGGACTTCAATATGCCAAAAAGCGATCCTGAAAATCTTGTTTCCACACAGTGGCTCGCCGATCATCTGAGCGCGCCGGATGTGCGCATTTTGGATGCGTCTTGGTATCTGCCGAATGATGCGCGCGATGGGGCTGCTGAATATGCGGAGCGCCACATTCCAAAGGCTCGGTTTTTTGACATTGATGAAATCGCCGATAGCAAATCCGATCTGCCCCATATGGTGCCGCCTGTTGAAAAATTCGTCAGCCGCGTGCGCGGTCTTGGCATCGGGGACGGGCACCGAGTTGTGGTTTATGATGGGGCGGGGATGTTTTCTGCCGCGCGGGTCTGGTGGCTGTTTCGCCATATGGGTAAGCGGGATGTGGCGGTGCTGGATGGCGGTTTGCCAAAATGGTTGGCGGAGGATCGTCCGGTAACAGATGACCCGCCCAACATTCGCGATTTCCACTTTACGGCGCGCCGCGATGCGTCGCTTGTGCGCGACGTGACGCAGGTGGCTTTGGCGGTCAAGCTGAAGGATGCACAGATTGTTGATGCGCGCTCGCCCGGTCGGTTTCGAGGGGATGAACCTGAAGCGCGCCCCGGTCTGCGCTCGGGTCATATTCCGGGGTCCATGAACGTGCATTATGCCACGCTTCTGAATGAGGATGGCACGATGAAGGACGCTGACGGCATCAGGGCTGCGTTCCAAGATGCGGGTGTTGATCTGTCCCGCCCGATTATCAATTCCTGCGGGTCCGGTGTGACGGCAA
>CAZBBZ010000570.1:0-1669 GCA_964489925.1 uncultured Rhodobacterales bacterium | reverse complement strand
ATCGGCGCCTGCGCTCAGCGCATCTGCGGGGGTCGCAATCCGTTTTTGATCGCCCGTTGCTGCCCCGGTGGGGCGCACGCCGGGGGTGACGATCAGCTTGCCTTTGGCTTGCGGCAAGGCGCGGATCATCGCGGCTTCTTGCGGGCTGGCAATGACGCCATCAGCCCCTGCATCAAAAGCGCGTTTTGCGCGCGTGCATACGAGGTCTGCGATGTCGCCGCTTTTGATCAGGCTCGCGTCAAGATCGTCCCGATCAAGCGAGGTCAAAATGGTCACCGCAAGGATTTTCGTATCGGTCGTGCCGCGCCCTTTAACGGCGGCGGCCACCACATGCGGGTCGCCATGCACGGTCAGAAAATCCATATCAAAGCCACAGATGCCGCGCACGGCGGCCTCGACCGTATTGCCGATGTCAAAAAACTTCATGTCCAAAAAGACCGACTTGCCCTGTTCCTTTAGCTCCATCGCGGCGGCCAGTCCGCCCCCTGTGAGCATGCCAAGCCCGATCTTATAAAAAGACACCGCAGGGCCGATGCGGTCGGCCAATTCAAGCGCCTCCAAAGCAAGAGGAACATCAAGGGCGACGATTAGCCGGGGGTCAGGCGTGATAAGATCAGACATTTCAGGGGGTCCCTTTCCGTTTGCGCAAATTGTCCTGTGCTATAAGAACGCGAGCGCGAAACGCAAGGCAAATACGTCTTAGCGCTGGTAAATCACCGGAAACCAGTCTTCGCGCAAGCGCTGACCGTCCTGCATGTCATGGCCCGGAAACGGGGGTGAGGTTGGCCCCGGTCGCGTCACATAACGCGCATCATCCCCCAAAAGGCGCAGGGAAAACGCGCGACGGCGGTTGGCGCTTTCATTGCCGCGCGCCCCGTGCAGGATGCGAAAGTTGAAGGCCACCGCATCGCCCGGTTCCATCGCCCATTCCGCGATTTCCATGCCGTCCGCATCCGGGTCCGGCACGGGAATATAAGCGTCTTCATCGGCGTAAAACTTATCCTCGTTCAACCAACGCGTTGGCAGCACTGGCTTGGGCCAAAGATGTGATCCCACAACGCAGCGCAGGCTTGCATCGGTGACTGGATCAACCGGCGCCCAAAAGCTGATGGTTTGCTGACCTTCCACAAAATAGTACGGCGCATCCTGATGCCACGGGGTCGACCTAGACGTGCCGGGTTCTTTCACGAGCACATGATCGTGGAACATCTGGACCTGATCCGCGCGCATTAGATCAGCCGCAACTTCGGCTGCAGGCGAGGTTTCAACCACCTTGCGAAATTCTGGAATACGGGTCCAGTTGCAATAGTCGTCAAAAAACCGACCCGCCTGACCCGGCTTTAGGTTTTCAGCCGCGAAAGGGCCGGGTGCCTCCATATTGCGCGCAATACCAGCGGCGATGGCATCAACATGATCGGCAAACAGCCCCTTGACCAAGGTCACCCCGTTTTGGGCGTAAGCGTCGATATGAGATTGTGTTAAAAGCCTGTGCATGACTGCAAAGTTCCGAAAATAAAGCGCCAAAGCAAGCCATTTCTTTGGCCCCAAAAATATCCCGTGGGGTAGCCCGCCCCCATAGCGACGAGCGCAATCTATCCCGGTGGGCCCTCGCCCCGCGCTTCCATCATTGCGTAGAAATCTTTCAACCGCTTGCCGCGCTCATCCTTGA
>CAZBBZ010000569.1:0-1675 GCA_964489925.1 uncultured Rhodobacterales bacterium | reverse complement strand
CTCTTGGTCGGTCTCGCGGTCAGCTCGGGCTGGATCGGCACCTTTTGGATCGCGACCGAGGGCTTTGCTTCTGAACCCGTCGAGACCCACAGTTTCGCAGCCCCCATCGGCGACACAATATTTTACGGGATGACCGCCTCTGGCACGACCGTGTCCTTTAGCGTCGGTTCGATCATTGGCGTTTTGATCGGGGCCTTCATCGGCTCTCTCGCACGCGGGCTGTTTCGCTGGGAGGCATGTGAAGACCCCCGTGAGTTGCGACGCCAAATCACGGGCGCGGCGCTCATGGGCATCGGCGCGGCCCTCGCATTCGGCTGCAGCATCGGGCAGGGAATTTCCGCCTTCTCAACCCTCGCCTACAGCGCACCCGTTACGGCGGCCGCGATATTTATCGGTGCGGCGCTGGGCTTGCGGCAAATGATCGAAGGGTTTGGTCGCGGTTAAGGTGGACGAGCAACAAGACGTGCCAGTTGACATTGTAAATGTTCGCGGCCACACATACGAACGATCAATTGAACACTGCAGGATTTTTGAGCCACAAATTTGCGTAAGCGAGCCTGCCAATTTGGAAAGTCCCGTCGAATGAAATTTACCGCAAAATTGTTTTATGCACTTGCCGCGCTCGTCGCGTTGGTGATTATTTTGATCCCTTATCACTGGGTAGATAACTACCCAAATACTGACTACTGGTGTGTCGGGCTCATTTTGCAGCCATTTTATTGCTACGAAAATGGTTTTGTGCGCCAATTTGGCCTTTTCGAGTTACTATCCAGCGCGCTCTTGCAGGCGGCAACAATTGCGGGCTTCTTTGCCGCGCTGGGACACATTCTTCATAGAAAAGCAGCGCAAAGGGCCGTTCGTTGGTGGCGCTATCTTTTGCTGGTCATCCTGTTCGTGCCCGCATGCATTTCGATACTTCTGATTACATTGCCGGCAACAAAGCTGATGGGAACAATCAAATTCCAATTTAGCAGTGAAGCCCAAACCGCCAGTGCGAACTTGAAAAGCGTTCCCGACAAGCTCCATTCTATGGGCTATAGTTCTATAACTGACTGTGCTCGCGGTGACGGGACCTCTTTTGAGGTGGAATACCGGCAACGCGATCGCGATGTTTTCTATTGGATTGAAAAGAGCGCATCCGTCTATGATGACATTCAGGCGGAGCCGGCCTTTGAAGTTGAAGCTGGCGACGACAAGTGGGCACTTGCGTACAGACTTTCGAGAGGTTCTTTCTACCTAAGCGAAGCGCTAAAGTACCAAGACGCCTTCGGTAACTTGCCTGATGTACAGCCGGGTAGACTGAACGCGCAAGTGCGGCTTGCCGCGGACAGTTCAGTTCCGACGTCTGAAGAGCTTTGCGAAATCGTCGAGCAAGAACTGTTTCAATAGCGCTGTTTGAAGGGACTCTCCCCGAGACAGCGTGCGGCATAATACTATGCCCACGCTGCTTTACTGGTACGTCACAGGCGCAGTTTTCGCGCGGTTAACGCCCCATGTCTTGAAACGCGCTCCCAGCACGGGTTTGCCCTAACGTACACGCCCTGCAAGAACGCACGTCATAGCGCCATTTCCAACTCATGATCCCAAGGTGGATTTGCGCCGTGCCGTGTGACGTTGATTGCCGCGGTATGCACAGCTAGGTCCAAAGCGGCTTGAACAATGTCTTTACTGACGT
>CAZBBZ010000568.1:0-1685 GCA_964489925.1 uncultured Rhodobacterales bacterium | reverse complement strand
CGCTTGATCGTACATAAGGATGTAAAGGCCGAGTTGCTTGGTAAGGTCGAGGCGCGGATGCGCGACTGGAAAACGGGTGATCCGCTGGACCCGGCCAATCACTTGGGCGCGCTGATCGACGCGGATCACTGCAAGAAAGTTGCGAGCTATATGAAGGGCAAGCCCTTGCTGGGTGGCAAGGTGGACGGCGCCTTCGTGGAGCCGACGGTTTATGAGGTGAAACGCAGCGACAAGCTGGCCGTCGAGGAAATTTTTGGGCCAGTTTTGGCGGTGATCGAAGTGGCCAGCTTTGAAGAAGCCATAGAGGTCGCTAACGACACCGATTACGGATTGGCAGCAAGCGTCTTTACCGCCAATACACGCACCGCCATCCGCGCCGCCCGCGAAATTAAGGCAGGGACGGTCACGGTAAATTGCTACGGCGAAGGTGACGCGACTACCCCTTTTGGCGGCTATAAGCAATCGGGCTTTGGCGGGCGCGACAATGGGCTGGCGGCGCATGATCAATACACCGAAACCAAAACAATCTGGATCGATCTGAGCGATCCAAGCGATGGCGACAATGTGGGTTAAGGCGGCAATATGCGCCTGCGCACCGCGCGGTTTCAAGCGACATTTGCGCAAGCAGAGGCGGTTATCACTCAGAGGCGCACGGTTTTGGACGAGACGATTGAGCCAGAGATGGACGCCTCTGGTACGACCCACTTTTACGACTTCCACTATAGAGCTTGTCTGGGCGAGCAAAAGGCGCTCGTGCAACTGCACAGCTTGGCAGGGTATGAAACCTATTGGGTGCTGAATGTTTCAACCAATTCCCTTACGGGGGGTGTTTGTGGTGCGGTGTCTTGATTTTCGAAGGGACATAATATGACAACGGACGCCGTAGGCACCGAGCGCAGAGGCCGCCGCGCCCGCACAGCCATTCGCCAAACCCGCGATGTTACTATGCTGCCCGCGCTCAAACGAAAACTACCGTTGACCGAACCGATGACGCCGGATCAGATCGAGAAGATCGACGTGGCCTCCATGCATATTCTGGAAAATGTCGGCGTGGTGTTCCGCGACCCGATTGCTTTGGAAGACTGGCGCAAGGCAGGGGCAAAGCTGGATGGCGACCGGGTGTATCTTGATCGTGGCCTAGTGCGCGAGTTGATCAAAACTATCCCAGAAAGCTTTACCTACCACGCGCGCAACCCGGCCAATAACCTGCCCTTTGGTCTTGATCATTCGATCTTTGTGCCCATGACCGGCGCGCCTTACCTGCGCGATCTTGACGATGTGCGCCGCAATCCGACGCTCGATGATCTGGCGAATTTTCACAAGCTTTCTCATATGCTGCCGGTGATCCATTCGACCGCCCATCACATCGTCGAACCTTTTGACCACCCGATCAGTCAGCGGCATTTGCGGATCACATACTCCTCAATGAAGCACTCGGATAAGACCTTCATGGGCATGACCACCAGTCCCAAGAACGCCGAGGATGTGATCGACATGTGCCGAATTCTGTTTGGGGCAGAGTTTCTGGAAACCCATGCGGTGGTGACGGGCAATTGCAATGGCAATTCACCGCTGGTTTGGGATGAAACCATGCTGGGTGCGTTGCGTGCCTTTAGTCGTGCCAATCAGCCGATCTTGTGCTCGCCCTTTGTGCTGGGCGGGGCGAATACGCCCGCAAGCGTTGC
>CAZBBZ010000567.1:0-1691 GCA_964489925.1 uncultured Rhodobacterales bacterium | reverse complement strand
TCATTGCAACAGGCAGGCCACGACGGCAAAACCAAGCTGCCCCAGCCGATGCTACCCGCCCCGCGTCACCGCATACATCGCAACCGCTGCGGCGTTGGATACGTTGAGTGAGCCGAACTCGCCGCCCGCCTCGATCTTGGCCAGTACATCGCAGCTTTCCTTGGTCAACTCGCGCATTCCCGGCCCCTCAGCCCCCAGCACCAGCGCTAAGGGCTGACCCCGCAACGGCTTGAGCGCCGCGTCAATATCCGCCTCTGCTTCGCCGTCCAAACCGATGATCGCATAGCCCATTTCTGACAGGCCCGACATGGCGCGGGCCAAATTTGGCACCCGCAAATAGGGCTGGCGTTCCAAAGCACCTGATGCCGATTTCGCCAAGGCACCTGTTTCCGGTGCGGAATGGCGATGGGGCGCAATCACCGCGCGCGCGCCGAACACTTCGGCTGAACGCAGCACCGCGCCCACGTTATGGGGATCAGACACCCGATCCAGCAGCAGAACCAAAGGGTTCTCCCCCCCCGGACGGCAGACTTGCGACATAGAGCCCCATTCCAAAGGCTCACATTCCATTGCCGCGCCCTGATGCACCGATTGTGGATCAAGTGGGGCGTTAAACTTGCGCGGATCGCAGACCTCTGGCGTCACACCAGAGCCGGGCAACACATCTTCAAGCCGATTAAGCGCGTTTTTCGTCACGATCAGCCGCGTTTTGACCCGGTTCTTATTGGCCAAAGCATCGCGCACTGCGTGAATTCCAAACATCCACACCATCCCATCTGCGTCATCCTTATAGTGACGCGCGTCTTGGGGACGGTTCTTCTTTTTCTCGGGGAAAAACTTCTTTGGCATAGCTTACCTACCGCGCGAGATGCGCATTTTAGATCGGATCAGATCGCCCCTGATACTTGGGAAATCGCGACTCTAACACAGAAAAATGTGCTTTTTCGGACTCTAAACCAGCGCCAAACCTCATATATTGACGTATTTTAACCAAAATTCCCCTGTCTTTCTTGCCTTATTAACACTTTGCTGGTGTGGTATTTATCAATGTCGCCCCCCCACTCGTACAAAAAGGGTTAGTCACCTGATACGAAACGGACATAAAAAAGACGCCCCCCGCCTGCGCCAAATCGCGCGCGACGCTTATTTGTCTTATGTACCACGCATTGGGCGCGAACCTGCCCCGATGGTCGCGGATTTCGATACTCTCTTGGAACAAGGCACGGTTTGGGTCGCTGAAGATGGCCCGATTGTTGGCTATGTGGTCATGTACCCGGATGGAGACAGCCTTCATGTGGAAAACATCGCCGTTGACCCACTGTTGCACGGGCGGGGCTATGGCGCGCGGCTGCTCGCCTTTGCTGAAGCTCATGCCGCTCATTACGGCCACGCGAAGGTTGATCTTTATACCAACACCAAAATGACCGAAAACCTTAGCTTTTATCCCGCCCAAGGTTACCGCGAAACTGCACGCGGGGTCGAGGACGGCTTTAGCCGGGTTTATTTCGCGAAATATCTCTCCTGATTATAAATCTAAGTTTGTGTGAACCTAATAGTTGACGCAAGCTTGGCTGCTTGATAGCAAGCGGCCTGTCAGTCAGACCGCGCTTATGTGTTGGTCTTACTGGGGCGACGGGCTGCAAGGTGCGGCAGCGGACTGTAACTCCGCCGGGGAGACCCATGCCTGGTTC
>CAZBBZ010000566.1:0-1696 GCA_964489925.1 uncultured Rhodobacterales bacterium | reverse complement strand
ATCTTGATCTGGTCGAAGCGAACGAAGCCTTTGCCGCCCAAGCCTGCGCTGTGAACAAAGACATGGGCTGGGACCCGTCTATTGTGAACGTCAACGGTGGCGCGATTGCCATTGGGCATCCAATTGGCGCATCGGGATGTCGCGTTTTGAATACGCTTTTGTTTGAAATGAAGCGTCGCGACGCCAAAAAAGGTCTTGCGACCTTGTGCATCGGGGGCGGCATGGGTGTCGCCATGTGCCTAGAACGTGACTAATCGTTAATTGCCGGCTTTCCGCTCTGTTTATAAACCACATTTGTTATGTGTTCAGGACAGGGCGGATATGCAAAGTTGTACCGAGACATTACATTTCGATTAATATAATGGGTCAGGAACACTGACGTAACTCGACGCAAGATCGAGGGCTGCTAGGGAAGGAATGGCCACCTACATGCGACCATTTCCCGTCTTATTTCGAAGGTCCCACCAATATACGTGGGGTAAGGTTTTCACATTTTGTGGCTGCCAAACTGAAGCGATTTGAATGGATGATGGAGGAAATAAATGGCTAGAACAGCACTCGTCACGGGCGGAACACGTGGCATTGGTGAAGCAATCTCAAAGGCGCTAAAAGCACAAGGTTGCAATGTTGCCGCGACTTACGCGGGTAATGACGAAAAAGCAGCGGCTTTTACCGCAGAAACGGGCATTCAAACCTACAAGTGGAATGTCGCAGATTACGAGGCCTCTAAAGAAGGTCTCGCCAAGGTCGAGGCAGAAATCGGCCCTATCGATATCGCCGTTGCAAACGCTGGTATCACACGCGATGCACCGTTTCACCGCATGACGCCTGAGCAGTGGAAAGAGGTCATTGATACGAACCTCAACGGCGTTTTCAACACCATTCATCCCATTTGGCCCGGTATGCGCGAGCGCAAGTTTGGCCGCGTGATCGTGATTTCTTCGATCAATGGTCAAAAGGGTCAGTTTGCTCAAGCGAACTATGCCGCGACCAAAGCGGGTGATCTGGGCATCGTGAAATCATTGGCCCAAGAAGGCGCGCGGGCAGGTATCACGGCCAATGCAATATGTCCCGGTTACATCGCCACTGAAATGGTGATGGCTGTGCCTGAAAAGGTGCGCGACAGCATTGTGGCGCAAATTCCAACGGGCCGTCTTGGGGAGCCTGAAGAAATTGCACGTTGTGTCGCATTTTTGGCATCAGACGATGCGGCGTTCATCAACGGTTCAACAATTTCCGCGAACGGTGCGCAATACTTGAGCTAAAGCGTTAGCTTTAATTAACGAAGGAGAATGATCGTGGCGGATAATACAGACGACTTTGATCCGATTGAAAGCCAGGAATGGCAGGATGCGATTGAAGATGTGATCGTCCGCGACGGTCCCAACCGGGCGCATTACTTATTGGATCGCGCGGTTTCGCGTGCGCGGGCGGCGGGTGCGAACCTGCCGTTTTCATCCACCACGCCCTATCAAAACACCATTCCGACAGATGAGCAGCCCCCCTTTCCGGGGGATGCGGAAATGGAATGGCGTATCCGCACGATCAACCGTTGGAATGCGATGGCAACGGTCGTGCGGCGCAATAAAGAAAGCTCGGAATACGGCGGGCATATTGCCAGCTTTGCCTCGTCTGCCGCGCTTTATGATGTTGGTCTGAACCATTTTTGGCGCGCAAAATCCGCGATCCACGGCGG
>CAZBBZ010000565.1:0-1702 GCA_964489925.1 uncultured Rhodobacterales bacterium | reverse complement strand
GTGGTTTTGGTTGTAGCGGCGGACGATAGCGTCATGCCGCAGACCATCGAAGCGATCAATCACGCGAAAGCTGCCGAAGTGCCGATCATTGTGGCCATCAACAAGATTGATCGCCCCGGTGCGGACCCGATGAAGGTGCGTACAGAATTGCTGCAACACGAAGTGATTGTTGAGGCGATGTCTGGTGATGTTCTGGATGTGGAAGTTTCTGCGGTTGAGGGCACGAACCTTGATAAACTGCT
Source organism: uncultured Rhodobacterales bacterium (assembly GCA_964489925.1). Lineage (GTDB taxonomy): Bacteria > Pseudomonadota > Alphaproteobacteria > Rhodobacterales > Rhodobacteraceae > CAYLLD01. Next base: position 1,460 of record CAZBBZ010000565.1, on the reverse strand, counting down.
CGAAGCCATCGCGCTGCAATCCGAGTTGCTAGAACTTACAGCTAACCCAGAGCGCGCTGCAGAAGGTGCGGTCATTGAGGCCAAGCTTGATACAGGTCGCGGTCCGGTTGCCACGGTTCTGGTGCAAAAAGGTACACTGAATACGGGCGATATTTTTGTTGTGGGCGAACAGTGGGGTAAGGTGCGTGCGTTGGTCAACGACCAAGGCGATCGCGTTAAATCCGCTGGTCCGTCGGTTCCGGTCGAGGTGCTTGGACTGAACGGCACGCCAGAAGCGGGTGACGTTCTGAACGTGGTGCCAAACGAGGCGAAAGCCCGTGAGATTGCCGATTACCGTGCGCAGCTTGCTAAGGACAAGAAGGCAGCTTCGGGTGCTGGCGTGACCTTGGACCAGTTGTTGGCGAATGCAAAAGCTGCGGAAGATGTGGCTGAACTGCCTGTGCTTGTGAAAGCGGATGTTCAGGGTTCTACCGAGGCGATTGTGCAGGCAATGGAAAAAGTCGGCAACGAGGAAGTTCAAGTGCGGGTCTTGCATGCGGGCGTTGGGGCGATCACGGAAAGTGACGTGACGCTGGCCGAAGCATCCAATTCACCGATCATTGGCTTTAACGTGCGGGCCAACACACCTGCGCGAAACTCGGCCAACCAAAAAGGCGTGGAAATTCGCTATTACTCGATCATCTACGATCTTGTGGACGACATCAAAGCGGCGGCGGCGGGTCTGCTTAGCCCTGAGGTGCGCGAAACATTCATCGGTTACGCGAAGATCAAAGAGGTCTTTAAGATTACCGGTGTCGGCAAAATCGCTGGTTGTGAAATCACCGAAGGTGTGGCGCGTCGTGACGCGGGCGTCCGGTTGTTGCGCGACGACGTGGTGATCCACGAAGGAAAGCTGAAAACGCTGAAGCGCTTTAAGGATGAAGTCAAAGAGGTCTCTGGCGGTCAAGAATGTGGTATGGCCTTTGCCAACTACGAGGACATTCGCGAGAACGACGTGATCGAGATCTTTGAAACCACGGAAATCGAGCGCAAGCTGGAATAAGCCGCCTTCATAGGCGCTTTGATAATGCGGTCACGCCCTTAACCGGGCGTGGCCTTTTTTATGCCCGTTTCAAATGAGATCGCGGAGTGGCTACTGTACCTTGCGTCCAGCAGGCGCTAATCAGTAGAAAAAAACATCAGCAGTGAGGCGGGCACGTGCCTAAACCAGTTGTACTATGTATTCTCGATGGGTGGGGGCTTCGCGAGGAGCGCACTGCCAATGCGCCGTTACTGGCGAAGACTCCAAATTTTGATCGGATCATGCAGGAACATCCCTGCGGCCAGCTTGTCGCGCATGGCCCGGATGTGGGTTTGCCAGACGGTCAGATGGGTAATTCCGAAGTGGGCCATATGAACATCGGCGCGGGTCGGGTTGTTTGGATGGATTTGCCGCGCATCAATAATGCGATTGCGGATAA
>CAZBBZ010000564.1:0-1711 GCA_964489925.1 uncultured Rhodobacterales bacterium | reverse complement strand
CGTGCGGGTCGGTCGCGGAAAAACAGGAACCCGAAAAGGGCGATAAACACTGGCAGCATGGAAGGCGCGAAGATGCCGCTATCGGCAACCGGGGCGAAATCGAGCCCTATGGACAGGCAAAAGATAAAGGCAGTGCCGCCCAATATCCCGATGCCAAACACGTCGATTGCTCGCGTGCCGGGCGGCAGGGGGCCGTGACGGATTAGGTAGGGGAGCATCAGAATGGCAGCAGGCACCGAGCGCAACAGTCCCACATCGACCGGGCCAAGGTCTGCGTTCATCGCGGCGCGTGTGACCACCAGATAGCCTGCCCAAATGACCACCGTAATGGCAAGCGCAGCCCAAGGGAGCGCGCGGTTCATGGGCAAATCGCCGTTAAGTTAAGCCGAGCAGGAGGCGCCGCCAAGGACGCAGAACTTGGCGCAATGAGGGTGGTTAAGCGAAACAGGGCGTTCGGCCTCTTCCAATGTCGATCCAAGCTCGAACTGTGGGTCATAGGGCAGAAGCGTGCAAGCCAGAACCGCCGGTTTGTCCGCGCCTTTGCGTTTAACCACCATACGAGAGGTGGCGCACATCACATCTGCGGGGCGCTTGTTCAGGATGCCCCAACAAGCGGTGGTGATTTCTGGCACCTCAACGGTTTCGTCCATTTCGGGGAAAAGCACAGTTTCGCCGGGGTTGGTTGCATCGATTGCAAACCCTTCAGCGGCAAAGAGCGCACCGTAACCTGCGCGGCTTTGCGCGTCACTATCGCCCCAAACCGTGCGGCCCGCGACGGCCATTTTAAGATTATTGTCGCGCAACCAGCGCATGCCGATCAGGGTTTTGTCATAAGCGCCCGCACCGCGTTCTTCGTCGTGGTATTTGGGGTCAAAATGATCGAGCGACACGCGCATGGTCAGCTTGTCGCCAAACTCTTTTTGCAACGCGATTAACCCGGCCTGCATGTTGGGGCGCATCATGGGTTTCATAGCGTTGGTTAGGATCAATACTTCGAACCCGCGCCCAAGACATAGCCGTGTCATGTCGATCATATCCGGGTTCATAAAGGGCTCACCACCTGTAAAGCCAATCTCGGTTACCGGCCAATCGCGATCCGCGATCTGGTCTAGGTAGTCGCGCACCTCGTCGGTGGTCATGTAAACCAAGCGCTCGTTCGTGGGGGAGCTTTCGATATAGCAATTCACACATTCGATGTTGCAAAGCGTGCCGGTGTTAAACCAAAGCGTGCTGGCCCCCATCAAAGGAACAGAGGCGCGGGTTTCGCCCTTGGCGGTGATTTCAGGGTGATCAAATTTGCCTGAAGGAAGCGGCGCTGACGGCATGCCGGAATGGTCGTTCATAATAGCTCTTTTCTTAGGTTTAAGAGGTTTTGACGCTTGGGCAAAGCCCGGTCAAGGGCGCGGGGGGCTTTGCCCGTAAACAAGATCGTGATCTGTGTTGCAAAGGCATAGAGCTTTTTGGGGGCTGTGAGGCGCACGGTGGCGCAAGCCTGCGTTAATATGACGGCCCTAAATTGGGTGTTCGCGGACGGTTTTTGCCGCCAACCTGCATTGTTGTTCGATATTGATTTGGGGTTCTTGATGTTCTTTGGTTTGTCCACCTCGCTGACTGTGAATGGTGTTTTCAAAGAAGTTGTGGGTGCGCCACTACCGCCGCCTGTGTCTGCGCCTGTCTTGGATGCCTTGGGCGCGCGCGACGGCTTTGCGAT
>CAZBBZ010000563.1:0-1715 GCA_964489925.1 uncultured Rhodobacterales bacterium | reverse complement strand
TTCAGGCAATAAAGCGCGCATGCTTTACCAAGCGGCGCGCTTTTTGTCGTTTTGACCCCTTTATGGCGAAGATTTTTTACCCCCCGACCCAGCGCATAGCCTTCACCCCGCTCCGACAAAGCGTTAAGCACAGCTAGACTGCGTCAAATCTAGCGCGGCGGAATCTAGGTAAGGTTGGTGCAAAATGGCGCATGTCATTGCTTTAGGGAACGAAAAAGGCGGGTCGGGGAAATCGACCACGGCGATGCATTTGATGGCGGCGATTATGCGCTGCGGCAAAACCGTTGGCTGTATGGATTTGGACCTGCGCCAGCAAAGCCTGTTTCGCTACTTGGAAAACCGCGAGAGCTTTATCGCGCGCAAAGATGTGGCCTTGCCGATGCCGTCGCGGGTGTCGTTGGAGGTAACCACTGTCGACAGCAACTCTGAGGCGTCGCGCGTCGAAGAGGCGCGGTTTGAGGACGCGATTGAGCGCCTCGCCTCGGAAAGCGATTTTATCATCATTGATTGCCCCGGTGCGCACACGCGTTATTCGCAGTTTGCCCATTCCATCGCCGATACGCTGATCACGCCAATGAATGACAGTTTGGTGGATTTCGATTTGCTGGCCCGTCTTGATCCCGCGGATGGGTCGGTTGCAGGGCCATCGGTTTATTCGGAAATGGTGTGGAAAGCCCGTCAAGCGCGCGCGGCGAATAAAAAGCCACCGCTTGATTGGTTGGTTTTGCGAAATCGGATGGCCAGCATTGACGCGCGCAACAAACGGCGGGTTGGCACGGCACTTGGCGATCTTTCAAAACGGATCGGGTTTCGCATCGCGCCGGGATTTACCGAGCGCGTGATTTTTCGTGAAATGTTTTTGTCAGGGCTAACCCTGCTTGACCTAAAAGACGACGATAGCCAGCGCATGAATATGTCCAACCTTGCCGCTAAACAAGAAGTGCGCGAGTTGGTCCGCACCTTGGACCTGCCGGGGGTCACGATCAATTTCTAAGACCTAGGAAGGCAGGATCGTTCAAAAAGCTGATTTTATCGGCTTAGATTTCGTCGTCGTCATTCCAAGGCGCGTTGGGCAAAGAAACAGCCGCACTTTCTTCGGAAACAACCACACGACGTACATTGCGTGGCACGCTGCGCGCGCTTTCGCATTGGTTTTCGCCCGATATATCACCGGTCAGGTCGCCATTTACTTTGGCGGACGGTTTGTCAGTGTTCGGCATTTCTGGCGCCGGCATTTTGTTAAAGTCTTCGTGTTTCTGCAACATAATGTATTCCTTCCACTCATCACGTGGGACCACGCTCGACTGAGAATGTGGCCTCAATGGGGGGCGATTGGGCCGAATTTCAGACTAGTCAAATAGACGTTGCAGAATTGCAAAATTCGGGCAATTCGCGTGGAAAACTATGGTCAATTTGGTGAAATTTGCCCCAATCCACCTGTTCGATGTGGGAAAACGAATTCCATAATTTTTATGTGAATTTGGCACGATTTATACGGATCGAACCGTTACAGAAATATGCGGATGGCCTGTAAGCCGGATTTTGTACGCGGGAACCCGCGCGACGACCATTCATCTAGCCCCTTTGTTGCCAAAGGGGTCGTGCAGCCAACCCGGATTGCTGCAGGGCAAAGACGCCCCTCGCGGCGCGAACGCCCGATGCAATCCCTATTTGGCCTTGCTTCCAGCGGGGCTTGCCGTGCCGCCTCTGTTACC
>CAZBBZ010000562.1:0-1715 GCA_964489925.1 uncultured Rhodobacterales bacterium | reverse complement strand
GAATGTCAGGCCCTGCACCAGTTGTTTCTGGCAGAACCAGCCCAAGATCACGATCGGCCCGACTGCCGCCGTAGACACGGCAGATAGGCGACCAAAGAACAAACCTTCGGGCGCGCGGTTGCCTTCGATCAGTTTGGATAGGGTTGCGGCATCCACAGTGGTCAGGCGCACGGTCCAATACGCTTCGTTCCAGCAAAAGATGAAGGTCAGCAAAGCGGTTGAGGCGACCCCGCCCCATGCCAGCGGGATCAAGATATCCTTGATTTCGCCCCATGTGGTGACCCCGTCCATCTTGGACGCCTCAATGATCTCTTTGGGGATTTCTTTGAAATAGGTGAACAACATCCAGATCGCGATTGGCAGGTTAATCAGGCACAGCACCAGAATGACCAGAAAATGGGTATCGAAAATGCCCAAGAAATTCTTGGTCAGAAAGGTCATCGGGTACAGCACCGCCGCCGCCGGCAGCATTTTAGTCGAGAGCATCCACATCAGGATGTCTTTGGTATGTTTGGACGGGTTAAACGCCATCGCATAGGCGCAAGGCACCCCAACCACGAGCGCGAAAAGCGTGGCGAAGGTCGAGGTGATGACCGAATTGATCGCAAAGCGCCAATAGTCATAATTCTGCGTCATGTTGGTATAGTTTTCCAAGGTCGGCGTGAAAAACAACAGATGTTCGGGCTTAACCGCATCCGCATCCGTCTTGAAGCTGGTGAACACCAACCAGAAGATCGGGAAAAAGAAGATCAGTGCCACGACCCAAGCCAAAACGGGCCAGAGAATTTGCGATAATTTTGAGCGTTCGGTTACGGCTGCCATTGGTCTGCCCCCTCAATCCATCAAGCTCTTGCCGACCATGCGCAGCAAGAAGATGGCGATGATATTGGCAAGGATGACGGCAAAAATCCCCGTCGCACTGGCCGCACCGATGTTGTTGGATGAAAACTCGCCGATTAGATAGGGCAAGTTCTTGTTGCCATTGCCGCGGCTGACGATTTCAATTTCTGCGTAAAGCGACAGATGAAAAATCGACTGGATCATCACCACAATCGCAATGGGACGCGCCAGATGCGGCACGGTCAGGTTGATGAATTGCGACCAAGGGCTGGCCCCATCTAGGGTCGCGGCCTCTTTCTGGCTTTCGTCCTCCGATTGCAGGGACGTCATAAAAATCAGCACCGCAAACGGCGTCCATTGCCAAGACACCATCATAATCACCGCATAGGCAGAGGTTTGCGTGGCGCGAAACGAGATCGGCTCAAACTCTGGCCATAGGGAAAAGAACGCGCCCAAAACCGGGAAGTCGCGCAACCCATCCACCAGATTATTGATGCCCCCCACGGCCACACCGTTCAGGCCCAACACAGGGTCCAAGATCATGTTGATCCATAAAACTGCGTTCACCGCGGGCATCACAAAGAAGGGTGAGATCAGCAGCACCCGCACGATGCCACGGCCCGGAAAGCTGCGGTTGATCAGCACGGCAATGGCAAGGCCAAAGACCACGGTGATAATTAGAATACTGGTGACAATCAGCACAGAGTTTTGGATCGCGAACCAAAAGTCCTTGGCGTTCAGAACGTATTCGTAGTTTCCAAAACCGCGCCAATTATCAAGGCTGGGCTTGGTCCATTCCGGGCGGCGCAAGCTGTTTAGAACGTAGCGGATAAAGGAAAAATACAAGGTCATGCTAAGGGGGACGAGCATCCAGA
>CAZBBZ010000561.1:0-1741 GCA_964489925.1 uncultured Rhodobacterales bacterium | reverse complement strand
GCAGAATTCACGCCAAACTTGCCCAATATGCCACGCGGATATTTGGGCTGGTCGCCAAAAAGATGTCCCAAAGAACTACAGAAATCAGCTGCAGAATTGCCCAAATCGATCAATTTGCGGCAAGTCTTGCCTGTCGCAATCTCGGCCCCCCGGCGAGATTGCGACGCATTGATCCTATCTTGGCAAAGCCCCCCATGCCATTGATAGAGATTTAGGCGCACGTTTATTTGGTGGTCACACACTCCGCCAAACAGTGCCGCGCTTAATCAACGCGAATATTTTGTGACGTTGTAAAGTTTCTTCCAAGCAATGAAGCCAGCAGCGACAACAACAACCGCAACAAAGGTTGAGCTTTCGCTTAGGTCTACATTTGTATTGAAAGTTGAAAACATGAAGTTTTCAAAGGAAGTCTTGGTCGATGGTAATGATCCGACAAAATTCATAGTTACGCCCCTTAAGTACTAGTTACACACACCCACTGCGCCATGTTCTAGTCTAAATTCAACTAAATGTCACTAAATTTTGTCACTTTTGGCCATATTTTATTTGAACACTATTAAATTGTGATTTTATTTTCTTATTTTTATTGAGTTTTGGTGGTTAACGAAAGCTTAAATCGTGTCGCCCGGTTTGCCCAAATTCGGTCTGGTTCGAGCGCGACCGCCACGTCTTTTGCCCGTCATTTGGGTCTTTCGATCGTCCAGTTGAGCCAGAATCGCCCGCCTTTTGGCAGAATCAAGGCGCGACCATGTGCCGATTTCTTCGATCGAGCGATAACAACCGACGCATAGTTTTGCTTCCGGGTGCATCACGCAGATTTTTACGCAGGGGCTTTCCACCTCGTCGCGTTTCCAAACATCATCCGTCAAGTTCAGCACCTTTGATATGGGACAAGCGATCCAGCAAGCCTTGTAAAATATAGGCAGCCGCGACGTTATCAATCAGCTCGGCGCGGCGGCGGCGCGAGGTGTCGTTTTCCAACAACGCCCGTTCCGCTGCGACTGTAGATAGGCGTTCATCCCATAAAATCACCGGGCGTTCGGTCTTTTTCGCCAAATTATAGGCATAGGCACGAGCGGATTGGGCGCGTGGCCCGGCGCTTGCGTCCATGTTTAGGGGTAATCCGATGACATATCCTTCGATTGTGCGGTCGGCGCAGGCTTCTTCTAGGGCCGCGACATCTTTGCCGAACTTAGTCCGAGGAAGGGTATGCAGGGGTGAAGCCACCGTACGCAGGGGGTCACAAAGCGCCAAGCCTATGGTTTTGGTCCCCAGATCAAGCCCCACCAAAGCCCCAAAAGGGCAGGCGGCTAGAAAGGCTTCAGCGTCCTCAAATACGCCGCTCATTGCGCGACGCCTGCCGTTTCACCTGCGCGCGTTATCATCGCCCGCGCGTCTTGGTCGGCGCTAAACACGCTCAAGGCCTCTTTATATATAGCCGATGCGCGCTCGGTTTCGCCCAAAACCCCAAGCGCGTTGATAAGCCGCGCCCATTCTTGGGGCGGTCCGCCTTCGTCAGCAAGGCGCGCAGACAGCCCGTCGACCATGCTTTGGATCATTTCCATGCGGTCTTCGGGGGTCATGTCTTGGGCGGCTTCAACGTCTTCCGCACTTGGGCCACGCAAAGGCGCGTCCTGAGTGGTTGCTTGGGCCATCGCGGTTGGCAGCGGCAAGCCAGTGCTTTGGGACAGGGCTTTGGCCTGTTCCAGCACAATCGGTTTCCACGGCTCATTGGGATCTC
>CAZBBZ010000560.1:0-1743 GCA_964489925.1 uncultured Rhodobacterales bacterium | reverse complement strand
TCCACCGGAAAAAACAGCCCCGTTGCGCGCAGTTCTGTATTCAGCGCCTTGCGGGTGATGCCCGGTTGCACGACGCAATCCATGTCTTCGGCATGGACAGATAAAACTTGGTTCATCTGGCTCATATCCAGCGAAATACCGCCCTGAAACGCCAAGTGATGACCCTCAAGCGATGTGCCCGTGCCAAAGGGAATGATCGGGCAGCCATGTTCGGCGCAGATTTTAACCGCGTCCGACACTTCCGCTGTAGAGGTCACAAAAACCACCGCATCTGGCGGGGTGACGGGAAAGTAAGCCTCGTTCGTGCCATGCTGGTCGCGCATGGCTTGCGTGGTATTTACAGCCTCTCCAAAACGGGTGCGCAGCGCGTCGATTGCGGTTTTGATGCTCATGGTTTACCTCTTGTTCAAGGCATGATGATAGCCCTGAGACTTGTGCGGGTAAAGGTTGATGACAGGTCCCTTTCGGACATCCAAACAGCAGGTTCTGCCAAGCTGGATTGATTACAACGGGCACATGAATGTGGCCTATTACACGCTGGCGCTGGATCAGGCGATGGATGCGTTTTTAAGCGATGCACTTGGCATTGGTCCTGACTATGTGGCCCGTGTGCGCGAAGGCCCTTATGCGTTGCAGGCGCATTACCACTATTTGGGTGAATTGTTGGAAGGGGCGTCGTTTTACGTGGACCTGCGATTGCTGGATTTTGACGCCAAGCGGATGCATCTTTTTGCGGAAATGTTTGACGCGGACGGCGCGGCTGCGGCAAGCGTTGAAACGGTACTGCTGAACGTGGACCTAGAAGCGCGCAAAGCCGCGCCTTATGCGCCCGAAACAGTTGCAAAATTAACCGCTCTGAAAATCCAGCACGACCAATTAGAGCGTCCGGTGCAAATCGGTGCGCCCTTGGGACTAAAGCGGGCAAAGGGCTAGGGAACGCGCGATGTCTGATCCAACCCCAGAGCCCCCGCGATCCTTTATCGGCGCTTTTTGGTATCGGCGGCGGCGCGAGTGGGTGCTGTTAAAACGCTACGGGCCGGGGCAAGTGCAGTTCTGGTTCATCGCGCTGGCGTTGGGAATTTTCGCAGGTCTTGCCACTGTGGGCTTTCGCATCGCGATTTCTTTCTTGCAGGAAACTTTTTATGGCGCGGATGATCTGTCGCTTGCCAGCCATGCGGCGACTTTGGCGTGGTGGAAGGTGCTGCTGATCCCGGTGATTGGCGGCTTGTTGGTTGGTTTTTTGCTGCGCCGCTATACTCCGGATGGGCGGGTGCGTTCGGTGTCCCATGTGATCGAAGGTGCCGCCCTGCGCGATGGACGGGTGGAACGGCGCGCAGGCAAAGTGTCGGTGCTGGCCTCGCTGATTACGCTGTCCACAGGGGGCTCCACGGGTCGCGAGGGTCCAGTGGTTCACATGGCAGCGGCGATTGCGACGCTGGTGTCGAACTTCATGCGCGCCAGCGGTGTGACGGCGCGCGATTTGATGGGCTGTGCCACAGCCGCGGCAGTGGCGGCGAGTTTTAATGCGCCCATTGCTGGCACCATTTTTGCGCTTGAAGTGATCTTGCGCCATTTTGCGGTGCATTCCTTTGCCCCCATCGCGATTGCTGCGGTGGCAGGGGCTGTGGTGGGGCGGCTGAACTTTGGGGATACGGTCGAGTTTGAGCTGATCGGCACCACCAAGCTTGATTTTTATGTGGAACTGCCCGCCTTTATGATCCTTGGGCTTCTCTGCGGTTTGGT
>CAZBBZ010000559.1:0-1765 GCA_964489925.1 uncultured Rhodobacterales bacterium | reverse complement strand
ATCAAGAAAGCCAAACGGATCATCCGGGTCCCGTTGCCGCGCGTAGTTCAGCTCGAGCCCATAGGCCAGCGGCGCGTTCACGTCCTTATAAAGGATCTCGCCCGAAACCCCGCCGAACATCCGTTCCAAATACCCAACCGAGGCGCGGCCATATAGCCCGTCGCCAATTTGTGTCAGGTAATCCGCTGTCAGGCTTTGCAGCACAGGCGTGTTTTTGGAATAGCTGATCGCGCTAGAGCGCACTTGCGCCAAAGCGCCCGGCAAGGGCGCATCCCCGCCTTGGCCTCCCAAAGCGGTTTGCGTGACCCATCCTGATATGCTCAGCGATGGATTGATCCGGTAGCTTGCATAGCCTTCAAGCTGAATGTCGAAATCCAACCCCCCGTCATAAAGCCCAAAAGGGAGCGTCGGCGTAAGCGAATAGCTAAGCCGCTCTTGTTCCGGTTGGGTATAATCCGGTTCGATCAGCGCGCGCCCGTTTTCGATCGCCAGGCGTTTCCAGCTTTCTGGCACCGCTTCATAGGTATCGACAAGCTCTTCCATATCAGCGCGCTCAATCACGCTTGTGCTAACGGGAAGCCCCGCTTCAACCAGCGTTATCCGGAACGTATCGACCGACGGCGGCATGCCCAGCGCCATGACCCGCGCTGTGCGGCCAATCGCTTTGGGTTGGCGCGTCATTTTAGTGTTGGCGATTTGCACTGCGGCGTCATGGGCGGTCAGCTTGGCCGCTTTGATAATGATGCCCTCGGCGGCCAGAACTTCGGAAATGCCTGCGATCATCTTGGACTTCAGCTCTGGGTTTTGCACCCAGTTAGTGCCGCGCTTGGCATCTGCTGCACGCGCTGAAAATGGCGCGGGTCCGGGGAACAAATCTTGCGGCGCGCGGGGCGCGTTGGGGTCCGCTTGGAAACTGACCCGCAATCCAAGGTTATTCCCGCCAATCAGATATGCACCCACATCCAACACGTCTAAAAACGTCCGTTCGATCCCGAAATTCCAAGGGCTATCGACGTCAAAACCGCCCGCCGTTTCCAGATCATACGCATCCGATGAATACTCCGCCTTAACCCGCCAATCGCCGCTGGCATATTCGATCCCGCCAAACACGCCAATGTCTGCACCCTTAAAAGCATTGCGCGCATTAAATTGGTCGATGCCGCCGGGCGCATTGGGGCGCGTGCCTCCAATTGGGTTGTCGCCAGCCGCGCGGCTTGCCAAACGGCCCCAACCCAAACCTCCGCTCAAACTTAACCCCTTGGCAAAGCTCTTGCTGGCCACAAGATATTCAGAAGAAAGCTCACCGGACCCAATAAGATCACGGAACCCAAGCGCGACAGAGGGGTAAATGTCGGTTTCGCCCAAGAGTTGGACTTTCAGACCAAACTGCGCCGCATCGCTTTGCGCACCCGCACTGGCGAAATCATAAATCGTAGAATACCGATAGCTCGCCTCAATCTTGGGGCTGATCTGGAATGACAGCGTAACCTTTGACGCATTGCCCCCATCCGCGATGGTCACACCAACCGCCCCATCGTCGCGCATTTGGGCTGTGGGCATATCGATCAGCCCAACCGTGCCGTAGGTTCCAAGCGATTGAGCCACGCCAAGCACTGGCCATAAGGTCGCTGCGAAAATGATTGCGCTTGTTCGCACGTCGAAATCCCTGCCCCATCGTTATTGGTCGTTGTTCGCCTACATTTGGCGACCAAGTGGTGTAGAAACTAGCCCATCAAGTGCAGTGATGCGAGCGGTTTTGCGGATG
>CAZBBZ010000558.1:0-1774 GCA_964489925.1 uncultured Rhodobacterales bacterium | reverse complement strand
AAAGTTGCAGCGAGCGGCGCACCACTCGCTGCATTTTTATCAGAGCTTTTTACGTTCAGCGCGCAGTGCAAGCCATAAGCAGTAGCACATGACCAACACCACAAGCGTGAACGGAATGCCGGTGGACACTGCCGCACCTTGCAAGGCCGCGAGCCCGCCGCCAAGCAGCAGCGCAATCGCGACGAGTCCTTCCAGCGTGCACCAGAAGACCCGCTGCACAACCGGCGCATCCATTTTCCCGCCTGCCGTGATCGTATCAATCACCAGCGACCCAGAATCAGAGGAGGTCACGAAAAAGATGATGATCAGGACCAGCGAAATGGGTGCGACAATCGTGTAGAACGGAAGTTCTTTTAGAAAGCCGAACAAGGCGCCTTCGGGTTTGTAGGCATCAATCACTGTTGCGCGCACGCCTTCAGCGCCGCCTGCATTCAGCATGTCGATGGCAGCACCACCAAAGGTGGACATCCAAAGTGCGCAGACCAAAGTGGGTGCGATCAGCGCGCAAAGGATGAACTCGCGAACGGTGCGTCCGCGCGAAATCCGCGCGATGAACATGCCCACAAAAGGTGACCAAGAAATCCACCATGCCCAATAAAAGGTCGTCCAGCCGTGGAAAAAGCTCGTGTCTTCTCGGCCAAACGGATTGGATAAGGCGGGTAACAACATCACGTAATCCACCATCACGTTGAAGTAGCGCGCAATGGCTGTGCCAACACCGGTCACAATGATAACGAACAGAAATAGCCCAACGGCCATGACCATGTTGATCTCTGACAGTCGTTTGACCCCGGCGTCCATACCAAGGCAGACCGATACCAGCGCGATCAGCGTAATGCCAACAATCAGCAGCACATAGACTGTGTTGGTTGGTTCAACGCCAAAGACCTCATATAGCCCCGCAGCCACCTGTTGCGCCCCAAGGCCCAAGGATGTGGTCAACCCGAACAGCGTGGCAAACACCGCTAGGATGTCGATGGTGTGACCCCACCAGCCCCAAATACGCTCGCCCAAGATCGGATAAAACGCAGACCGCAAGGTTAGCGGCAGGTTCAGGTTGTAGGTAAAGATCGCCAGCGCGAGCCCAACCGCGGCGTAAACCGCCCAGCCTTCCAGCCCCCAGTGGTGAATGGTGCCCACGACACCGATATATTCATTGCCGGGCAATTGGTCGTCTATGCCCAATGGATGGGCGGCCCCGCCTTCGGAAAAGTTGTAGTAGGTCGGTTCCAACACGCCAAAGAATAGCAGCCCGATGCCAATGCCAGCGGCAAACATCATCGCGATCCAGCCCGCATAGGAATAGTCTGGTCGCGCGTCCTTGCCCCCGATCCTGACCGAACCCACCGGCAAGATAATCAGCACAAGGCAAAACAGCGTAATCGCGTTCACCGAAAGCACCAGAAACGAGTCAAACGTGCTGGTAAGCCAAGGGCGTAACCATCCAAAAAACTCGGCTGAAGCTTCTTGGTTGGCCAGCGACAAAAGCACGAATGCCCCGATAAGCACGCTGGAAATTAGAAATACTGGATTGTGTATATCAAGACCAAGGGGTCGAATATTGTCTTGGCCTATTTCGTAGTCAGTCTCAAAGTCCCAAGATTCTTTGTCGGGATCCATGTTTGTTTTTGTATCTGTCATGAAGACATCCTCCCTTCAGGATGCCTTGATGCTACTTATGTTTGCACAATGCGCAAGTTTTGCGCAAAACTGGTGTGGTTTTGCCAATCTGTGTTGGGCTGTGTCGGGAAAAGTTGAGGCTCTCGATAGAACC
>CAZBBZ010000557.1:0-1782 GCA_964489925.1 uncultured Rhodobacterales bacterium | reverse complement strand
AGTCGCCCGAGCGTGCACTGAAATTATGGAAGCAATCAAACGACCCTAAAGCCACGGAACGCTGGGTAAGACAAGCCTATATTCATCAAGGTAAAGAGGCCGTTCAGAGTGAATTAGAATTGCTGCGAAGAAATGAGCAACTGCCCTCTGCTAGCCGTGTGTTCATAGAAGATTTTTATGCACGAAAATATCAAGGTAAACGCACCAGCGTGTATACCGACATGCTGCGAGCGACGGACAGACAGTTGCAGCTTGATGAAGCCTTTATTAACGATGTGGAAGAAGGTGTTATCACGCGCTACCAAGCACATGGTGAGCAAGCCTACTTTACCGAAAATAAGCTATGGCGCGTGCTATTCGCTTTTACATTTTATGAGCGTGCTTTGGCTCGCCGCGGGCTATTCAATCGCTTTTGGCGACGGGAACGCTTATTGGGGCGGCTTGGGCAAAGCCTTTTTGAACGGGGTCGATAGCGAAACTGTTTTTTTCACCTTGCCAGAAGTGCTGTTCTTTGCTTTTCAGATGACCTTTGCCATCATCACACCAGCGCTGATTGTTGGTGCCTATGTAGAGCGTATCAAATTCAGCTTTGTCATGGCCTTTTCGGGCCTTTGGATGCTGATTTGTTATGCTCCCGTGGCCCATTGGATTTGGGGCGGTGGCTTGCTTGCAGGCGAAGACTGGTCGCTATTTACAAGCGGTGTAAACGACTTTGCCGGTGGCATCGTGGTTCACCAAACCGCTGGTTTGGCCGCCCTTGTGGTCGCGTTCTTTTTGGGACCCCGTTTGGACAAATCAAAACCGCCCCATAATCCGGGCATGGTGATGATTGGTGCGGCGATGCTTTGGGTCGGTTGGTTCGGCTTTAATGGCGGCTCGCAACTAGCAGCAGATGGCACAGCGGCAATGGCGCTGACGGTCACGCATATTTCTGCGGCAACCGCGTCTTTGACTTGGGCGATCTGGGAACGGATCAAACACGGCAAATCGTCGCTTATTGGTATGGTCACAGGTACGATTGCAGGTCTGGCCTCGATCACCCCGGCCTCTGGTTCGGTTGATCCGGTGCAAGCGCTGATTATCGGCGGTGTTGCGGGTATCTTGTGCCAAGAGCTATGCAACTTCGTGAAAAACGTGATGAACATCGACGATACCTTGGACGTGTTTGCGGTCCACGGGATCGGTGGCATGTTCGGTATCGTTATGCTGGCTGTCTTTGGCCATGCGGATTGGACAGCGCAACTGGGCGGTTTGGCCGTGGTTGGCATCTGGACGTTGGTGGTGACCACGATCATCGTGCTGGTGTGCAAAGCGATCTTTGGTCTGCGTGTGAGCGAAGAAGAAGAGACCACAGGTCTTGATCTGACATCGCACGGCGAACGCGCTTATGACATGAGTTCGTAATCAATTAAGCGGTCGCGCGAGGGCTATCGCCTTCGCGCGGCATCTTTTGCTCGCGCCCCTGTTGGGCGCGCATTTTTTGGATATTTATGGACCAAAGAAGGTCGTGTTAGACTTTGGGTTGATCGCCCGATCCATAAAGCTCATCCGCGCGTTTTTCGAAGGCCCGCACCACTTGTTGCATGGCTTGGTTAAACACCATACCGATCAGCGCCTGCAGCGTGCGGGATTTGAATTCAAAATCCACAAAAAAGTCGATCTCACAGCCCCCATTGGCTTGGGGGATGAATTTCCAGTTATTATTGAGATAACTAAAGGGGCCATCCAGATAGCTCACGTCAATTTTGCGCGCGTCTTCATCCAAGACCACGCGGCTGCCGA
>CAZBBZ010000556.1:0-1785 GCA_964489925.1 uncultured Rhodobacterales bacterium | reverse complement strand
ATTTTGTAAGCAACCTAGCCGCGTCGGGTCGCGCAATCGGTCTTGCAGGGTTTGCTAAGGGACAAAAAGTCGTCACCTTGATGTTCCGTGAAAACAACGATCTCACAGAAGAAGTCACCGCAGAAGCCTTTGCCGCCTCGTATGCTCTTGCAGGGCCACCCGCGGCGACAGATAAAATCGATCCGACGCCAAAAGTTGCCGCCTATATCAGTAAGGTCATTGAGGGTAGCGACGATCAGGAAATTTCCCAAGACCTTGATCTAAGCTTGCGCGCCGTCAAAGAACGCAAAAAGAAAACCATCGATGAATTTTCGGCCAAAACGCTAACCCATGCGGTGGCCCTATCGGTAAAAGATAGCTGAAAAACTAGGGCTGCTCTGCCAGCCTAGCTTTCCGCCTTTTCCGCCAGCTCCAGCCATTCGGCTTCCATATCCGCAAGTGCGCGCTGACGATCCCCTAAGCCTTGGCTCGCTTTGGCCGCCTTCGCACTTTCCCGGTTGAAAATATCAGGAAGTGCCAAAAACTGTTCCAGCTTGGCAATTTCCCCCTCAACCTTGGCAATCTCATCAGGCAAAATTTCAAGCCGATGGCTTTCGGTGAAACTTAGCCCCTCGGTTGGGGCATCAGCTTTAACAACCGCAGGCGCGTCGCTTTTTGCTTTCGCACGCGGCTTTGCAGCCGCCTTTGGCGCACGATCCACCATGCCACTGCGCGCAATCGCATCAGAATAACCGCCCGCTTGCACATCCACCCGCCCTCCGGGTCGCATCACGATGGTTTGCTCGGCAATCCGGTCCACAAAATCCCGGTCGTGACTGATTAAAATCACCGTGCCTTCAAAGCCGACAATCGCTTCTTCCAACAGATCGAGTGTCTCTAGGTCCAGATCATTCGTCGGCTCATCCATCACCATCAAATTACAGGGCCGCGCCAAGTTTTTCGCCAACAACAACCGCGCTTTTTCACCACCCGATAACGCGCTCACAGGCCCGCGCATCTGCACATCTTCAAACAGAAAATCGCGCAAATACCCCGCCACATGACGCGGCGCACCGCGCACCATCACTTGATCGTTCTTGCCCTGCACGCCCAGCTCTTTGTCCCCGGTCAGAGTATCCCAAAGGCTCGCATCTTCATTCAGGCTGCTACGGGTTTGGTCAAAATAGATCGGCTCAACCCCAACACCGCAGCGCACATTGCCGCTTTCTGGTTGAATTTCGCCGGTTAACAGCTTGACCAGAGTAGTTTTTCCCACGCCGTTCGGCCCCACAAAAGCCAAGCGATCCCCGCGCATCACCTTGATCGAAAAGTCTTTTGCAATCACCGTCTCGCCAAAAGCCAGCGACACGTTCTTGGCCTCTGCCACCAAACGCCCGGACTGCCCGGAGCTTGCCACTTCCAGTTCCGCCGTGCCGACACGCCGCCGCTGCGCTGCGCGCTCTGCCTTCATGTCCCGCAAACGCCGCACGCGCCCCATATCGCGGGTCCGTCTGGCAGAAATGCCCTCAACCGCCCATCGACTTTCGGCCTTGATCAACCGATCCCGCTTGTGGCGCGCCAAATCTTCTTGCTCGTGGGTTTCATCGCGCCATTGCTCAAAGCGATCAAAGCCCCGCGGATTGCTGCGCACCTCGCCGCGATCCACCCAAATCATCCGGTTCGTCAGTGCCGCCATAAACGCCCGATCGTGGCTAATCAGAACAAAGGCTTTGGGACTGCGTTTAAGCGTATCCTCCAGCCAAAGGATCGCCTCGATATCCAAATGGTTCGTCGGCTCATCCAGCA
>CAZBBZ010000555.1:0-1787 GCA_964489925.1 uncultured Rhodobacterales bacterium | reverse complement strand
AGCGATGTTGAGCGACCTCTTGCCGTTGCTCAAAAAGGTTCTAGGGCCGGATCATCCAGGTACGTTAGCAACGCGGCGTGGTTTAGCACGCGCACTTTTGGAGCAAGGCAATTTTGCTGGGGCTAGAGAAGCGATCGCCAGCGTACCCGACGACGTTGCCGACCCAATGCGCAATGGAAAAACGGCTTTGCTTCGCGCATGGCTGGCGGATGCGGATGGTGAGGCATCAACAGCGGACACTCTGCTGGACAAAGCTGAGGCATTCTTAGCCCATCTCGCCCCCGCGCATTACGTCCGGCGCGACCTCGCCCGTTACCGCGAGACCCGCGTTCCCGGTAAGCCGGGCGGCACCATTACCTGGTCGCCGGATGCCAAGAAACCCGATGAAAAGTAAAAGCGGCCGGGCAGTCTTGGGGTGAGAGGTGCAGTTTCTGATCCAAGATGCCCAGCCAAGTTCGTTTCCGAACGGAGGGAAGCGCCGAAAGCTACGCGGGCGCGAAGTTACACGATTTTAGCTTGGCGCGCGTTGGGGGATAACGATGAAAAATCGCAACGTCGAGCCAGTGTATTGCAGCTAAATCGGGCGATAGACCAATCTGAGGGGGGTTAGATTGATCGAGGGGGGGCGCCCTATTAACTGTATTCAAGTGTAGTTTAATGCGTGACCACATTAGGGCTAGTTTGTGGCAGAAAAGTGATCATTTCACCCGTTTCAGGGGCGAAATACCCGTCCTAGCTGTCCCCATGAAAGAACGCATAGAGCGTTTCAGCCAGCTTATCAGACACGCCATCCACAGATTTCAGGTCCGCTAGACCTGCGTTTGACACGGCCTTGGCCGATCCGAAATGGGACAACAGCGCGCGTTTGCGGGCGGCGCCGACGCCGGGAACTTCATCCAGCGGCGTGGCCGTGATCGACTTGGCGCGTTTGGCCCGGTGGGTGCCGATGGCAAAACGGTGTGCCTCGTCCCTAAGGCGTTGCACGAAATATAGCACCGGGTCGCGGAACGGCAGGGCAAAGGGCGGGCGGTTCTTGGCGTAGAAAATCTCTTTGCCCGCGTCCCGTTCTGTCCCCTTCGCCACCCCCAAGAGGTGAACATCGTCGATGCCTAATTCTTCAAGCACCTTATGGGCAGCACTCAGCTGACCGGGACCACCGTCCACAATCACCAGATCGGGCCATTGATCCGACGCCCGGTCCGGGTCTTCTTTAATCAGCCTAGAAAAACGGCGGGTCAGCACCTCGTTCATCATACCGAAATCATCGCCCGGGGTCAGGGTCGTGGATTTGATGTTGAACTTGCGATAGCTCGATTTCAGGAAGCCTTCGGGTCCGGCCACGATCATGCCGCCCACCGCATGGGCGCCTTGGATGTGGCTGTTGTCGTAGACCTCGATCCGGTTGGGCGGCGCGTCAAGCTCGATCGCGTTTGCCAACCCTTCCAAAAGCTTAATCTGGGTCGCACTTTCCGAAATGCGCCGCGCAAGGCTTTCGCGGGCGTTGCGCGCGGCTTGTTCGAGCAGCATCGCTTTTTCACCGCGCGCAGGCACCATCAGAGTGACTTTGCGCTCGGCCTTGCCGCTTAGGGCTTGGGCCACCAGATCGGCGTTTTCCACCTGATCGGATAAAAGCAACAGCTTGGGCGGCTCTTTATTGGCGTAAAACTGTGTGACGAAGGCTTCTAGGATTTCGCCATTGGAAAAATCGCTGCCCGCCTTGGGGAAATAGGCGCGGTTGCCCCAGTTTTGATTGGCGCGAATGAAGAACACCTGCACGCAGGCTTGCC
>CAZBBZ010000554.1:0-1790 GCA_964489925.1 uncultured Rhodobacterales bacterium | reverse complement strand
CGCGCAAATCGGACAACCCGTCGATCACCCGCGATGTGTCGGGCGAGGGCGTGCAACAAGCCTTGCTGAAAATCATGGAAGGCACGGTTGCCAGCGTTCCCCCACAGGGCGGGCGCAAACATCCTCAGCAAGAGTTTTTGCAAGTGGACACGACCAACATCCTGTTCATTTGTGGTGGCGCCTTTGCGGGTCTTGATAAAATCATCGGGCGTCGCGGCAAAGGTACCGCGATTGGCTTTGGTGCGGACGTTAAAGACGACGAAGAACGCCGTATCGGGGAGTTGTTCCAAGAACTGGAACCAGAAGATCTGCTGAATTTCGGTTTGATCCCGGAATTTGTGGGCCGACTGCCGGTTATCGCCACGCTTGAAGACTTGGACGAAGATGCCTTGATCCAGATCCTCAGCAAGCCAAAGAATGCGCTGACCAAACAGTATCAGCGTCTGTTTGACATGGAAGACGTGCAACTGACCTTCACGGAAGATGCGCTATCGGCGATTTCCAAAAAGGCGATCGAACGCAAAACAGGCGCGCGCGGTCTGCGCTCTATCATGGAAGAAATTTTGCTGAACACCATGTACGACCTGCCGGGACTTTCTGGCGTGCAAGAAGTGGTGGTCAACGAAGACGCGGTCCAACGCAAGGGCGATCCGCTGTTGATCTATGCCGAAAAAGAAGAACCCGCCTCCGCGTCCTAAACCGGATGGCGAGATGCGCTAACAAAACAGGCCCGTGCGAAATAATCGTGCGGGCCTTTTGCGTTTTATGCGGGGGCGCCGCCTGTCGCGGTCGCGCTTAGAAACCAAATCGAAAGATGTTCCCAGATACTCCTGCCCATATGATCTATCGCCCGTGGACGAGCATACAAAAATACCGTAAAGCCACCCATAAGTTGACGCGTAAACGCACGCGACCCAATGCCAACCAATAGGACGCCAAAACATGAGCCTTCTTGCGCAAATCTTCACATGGTGGAACGGCCAAACCCTAGGCACGCGCATCTTTACTTGGCGCAACGGCGAAAAAGTCGGCGAAGATGACGCGGGCAATGTGTTTTATCGCTCGGCAGACGACAAACGCCGCTGGGTGATCTTTGAAGGCGAAGCCGAAGCAAGCCACGTCAGCCCCGATTGGCACGGCTGGTTGCACCACACGTTCAAAGAGCCGCCCACGGATGCGCCCCTGCACAAAAAGGCTTGGGAAAAGCCGCATCAACCGAATTTGACCGGCACGCCGGACGCTTATCGTCCCAAAGGCAGTCTTTTGGCCGATGCGCCAAAGGCCCGCAGCGATTACGAAGCTTGGCAACCCGAATAAACGAAGTCGCCGCACCCAAACATGGGGCGGATTACGATCTAATGGCCCGAGCAGGGGGACCCCATGAAGGAAAATGTCGTTGAAACGATTCTAGGCGCGCTTGTGCTCTTGGTCGCTGGGTTTTTCCTTGTCTTTACGATGCAAACCTCACCCCTTGGCACTGGTGGCACGAATTACGAGGTCTTTGCCCGTTTCCGTTCCGTCGAAGGGGTCGCTGTTGGCTCTGATGTGCGCATGGCCGGGGTCAAAGTCGGCTCGGTCACCGCTCTGAACCTCGATCAAGAAACCTATCTCGCCACCACACGCTTTGCCGTGGAAAACACAGTGAAAATTCCCGATGACAGCGAAGTCGCGGTCGCCAGCGAAGGCTTGTTGGGCGGCGCCTATGTTGAAATCGTGCCGGGCGTGTCGGATTTCATGCTCGAAGAGGGCGACGAAATCCTAAACACCCAAAGCGCGGTCAGCCTGTTGAA
>CAZBBZ010000553.1:0-1791 GCA_964489925.1 uncultured Rhodobacterales bacterium | reverse complement strand
ACCCCGGTGGTTGTGACCAGCGCGATGTTATGGGCGCTTTTAATCCAAGCAAGAGGCGCATCCCACGCGGCGGCTTGGCGCGCGGTCAATTCCTCGGGGTGGGCGGCGCGATAGCACAACAGGTCGGTTTCCGCGTAGCTTGCAAGCATGGCCACAACATCGGCCTGCATATTGCCCATGCGATCCGCGGCAGCATTGGCCAAACGGGTATAGGGCATGGATTCTGGGTCGATCAGTGTGTCCACGCTATCCCATTCGTCGCGCAGAAATTCGGCCAAGGCGCGGGTGGGAAGAACAAGATCATCCTTGGCCGGGGTTTTGAGCGCGCGTTCATCAAGGCGCAGCCCCCAGCCTCCGTCAGTTTCAGCGATGCTGACGGATTTCCAAAAGCGTTTTGCGGCCCATTCGTTCATGTTGCCCCCATAATATCGTCGATCAGCTTGGGAAGGTCCGCAACTTCATGTGCAAAGTGCTTGCAGCCCGCTTGTTCCAAGATTTGCAATGAATGATAGCCCCAGGTGACGCCGATCGTATGGAACCCTGCCGCGTGGCCCATGTCGATATCAAAGCTGGTGTCCCCGATCATAATCGCGTTTTGCGGATCAATCCCGGTTTCGCGGCTGGCCGCGTTCAACATGGCGGGGTGTGGCTTGGAGGGATGCAGATCGGCGGTTTGTTTGGTGACAAACAGTCCTTCAAAGCCATGGCTTGCGATCATATGATCCAGCCCGCGCATGGCTTTTCCGGTGGCCGCGCCCAAGATCAGGTTGTCGCGTGCGTTCAGATCGTGCAGCAGCGCGCTCACGCCGCCATAAAGCTGGGAGGTATCGCGCCCTTCGGCGCGGGCGGCGACGTAATAGTTTTTATACGCCTCGCTCAGATCGTCATAGGTTTGCGCGCTCAGACCCGGCGCGAGGCGATTAAACAAGACAGGCAGCGACAACCCCACAAGCGCCAAGACATCGCCCGCATCAGGCTGGGGCAATTTAAGCGCGTCAAAAGCCGCATTCATCCCGGATATGATCGAGGCTTGGCTGTCCACAAGCGTGCCATCCACATCAAAGCAGATTAGCCAAGGCATTGAGGCGTCTGAACTCAAAACTCTTGATCCTCGAAAGGATCAGGGGCGTCCAGTTCCCAGCTTAGAAAATCCCACGTATGGGCCATGTGATCGGGCAGCGGGGCGGTGAAGGTCATGTTTTTACCGCTGATGGGGTGGGGAATCGTCAATTCGCGCGCATGTAGATGCAGTTTGCGCGAAATCGCACCACCCAGCTGCGCGCCCCAACCATCGCCGTCATTGGTTTGCTTGTTGGTCCCGTACTTCCCGTCGCCCACGATGGGATGACCAAGCGCCGCCATATGCGCGCGCAGCTGGTGCGTGCGGCCCGTAACCGGGATCATGGCGACCCAAGCGGTGCGGGTGCCTGCGCTTTCAACGATGGCGTAATGGGTCAGTGCGGATTGCGCGCCTTCGGTGTCGCGGACCTCATCGGGATGCAGCGTTACCATTTTTTCGCCCGCCCCATGGGGACCGTGACCGCCCTGTTTCACGAGCCCATAAGAAATAGAGCCTTGTTTGGGATGCGGCACGCCTGCGATTGCGCCCCAATACAATTTTCGGGTGGATCGTTGGGCAAAGGACCGGGTCAAGGTCTTGGCGGTTTGGCCTGTACGGGCCATGACCAGAATGCCAGATGTGTCCTTGTCCAAACGATGCACGAGACGCGGCTTTACGCCGTCTTTGGACAGCACGGCAGAAAGACCATCCACATGGGTTTCGGTCTTGGA
>CAZBBZ010000552.1:0-1793 GCA_964489925.1 uncultured Rhodobacterales bacterium | reverse complement strand
ATAACCTTATCCAGATGTTCCAATCCATTCACCGCTTTGCAAGGCGCGGGCGTTTGGCGCGCGTTGTTTAGGCGCATGGATGCGGTTTTGAACAGCGTTTCATTGATAAGCGTTGACTTACCGCCGCCGGAAACCCCCGTCACACAAACAAACTGGCCAAGCGGCAACTCAACAGTCACGTTCTTAAGATTGTTTCCAGTCGCTTCTTCTATCACGATCTTTTTGCCGTTCCCGTCGCGACGTTCGGGAGGAATGGCGATAGACCTTTTTCCAGTAAGATACTGACCTGTAATAGATTTTTTGTTGGCGGCAATTTTCTTTGGCGGTCCCTGGGCGATAATTTGCCCGCCGTGAACACCAGCGCCAGGTCCAATGTCGATCACATGATCGGCTTCGCGAATGGCTTCTTCATCATGTTCCACCACCAGCACCGAATTGCCTTGATCTCGCAAATTTTTGAGCGTGGTCAAAAGGCGGTCGTTGTCTCGTTGATGAAGCCCAATTGATGGCTCGTCCAGCACATACAAAACTCCGGTAAGACCAGAACCGATTTGACTAGCCAGCCGAATACGCTGACTTTCCCCACCAGAAAGCGTGCCGGAATTGCGCGCAAGTGTCAGATAATCCAGCCCTACATTCACCAGAAAACCCGTTCTTTCGCGGATTTCTTTCAAAATCGCCCGCGCAATTTCGTTTTTCTGATCACTCATATGGTTAGGCGCATCCGTGACCCAATTCAGCAAATCTTTAATCGACAGCTGAACAACCTCGCCCACATGCTTATCCGCGATTTTGACAGCCAAGGCTTCGGGGCGCAGACGGTATCCGTCGCAAGTGCCGCAAGAACGATTGTTTTGAAACCGTTCAAACTCTTCACGAATCCAGTTGGAGTCTGTTTCGCGATAACGCCGTTCCATATTGGGGATCACGCCCTCAAAGGACCGCGAGATTTCATAAATGCGGCCCGCTTCGTCGTAGCGGAACTTGATTTTTTCACCACCCGAACCGTGCAACATCAACTGTTGCACATGTTTGGGCAGGTCGCGCCAAGGTGTGCGTTTATCGAACTCGTAATGTTCCGCGATGGAATCGATGGTTTGGCGGAAATACGCGGATTTCGATTTTGCCCAAGGCGCCAACGCCCCATCGTAAAGCGACAAGTTTTGATCTGGCACAACCAGACGTTCGTCAAAAAACAACTCAACGCCCAAGCCATCACAGTCCGGACAGGCCCCAAAGGGGGCGTTAAACGAAAACAGCCGTGGTTCGATTTCAGGGATCGTAAACCCTGACACGGGACAGGCGAATTTTTCGGAAAAGGTCAGCCGCTCTGGGGTTTCACCTTCTTTTGCATCGGCCATTTCCATAATGGCAATGCCGTCGGCCAGATCCAACGCCGTTCGAAAACTATCAGCAAGCCGCGTTTCCAAGCCCTCGCGCACCACGATGCGATCAACGACAACATCGATGTTATGGCGAAATTTCTTATCTAATTCAGGAGGTTGGTCGAGATCGTAAAACTCGCCATTGACCTTCACCCGTTGAAACCCTTGCTTGAGGAGTTCGGCAAATTCTTTGCGGTACTCACCTTTTCGATCGCGCACAATTGGGGCAAGCAAATAAGCACGCGCACCGTCCGGCAAGGTCATCGCCCGATCCACCATATCCGCCACTTGCTGTGCTTCAATCGGCAGGCCTGTTTCCGGCGAATAGGGAGTCCCCGCCCGCGCAAACAAAAGCCGCATATAGTCGTAAATTTCAGTCACCGTACCGACGGTCGAGCGCGGATTGCG
>CAZBBZ010000551.1:189-1819 GCA_964489925.1 uncultured Rhodobacterales bacterium | reverse complement strand
GCTTAGCTCGCCTTGGTCGCGTTTTTTGCGGTTAGTGTCGCAAGAGGCTTTGAAGAATCAGATTACTTCTTTTTGGCGGGACGACCGCCTTTGGGTTTGCGACCCAGACCGATTTTCTTGGCAAGTTCCTGCCGTTTGGCTGCATAGCTTGGCGCAACCATTGGGTAGTCGTGCTTCAATCCCCATTTCGCACGATAGTCTTCAGGCGTCATGCCATAGGCAGTCATCAAATGCCGCTTGAGCATCTTCAGTTTTTTGCCGTCTTCAAGACAGATAATATAGTCTTGTGTGATCGATTTCTTGATCGGAACGGCTGGGACCAGCTCTTCGGCCTGGACAGAGTCATCGACTGCCAGTTCGTTTAGCTTGGCGTAAACCGTTTGGATCAGCTCGGGAACTTCGGCGCTTGGCACCGAATTGTTAGACACATGAGATGATACAATTTCCGACGTGAGCGCGAGGATTTCACCCTTCTCGATCGTTTGTTCTTCGCTCATTGCAGTTTCTTTCTTCTTGCTTTTAAAAGGTCACCCAGTATTCCAACCACAGCGAACATGGAATAAAGCTGACTGGTTCGGGACGAAGCCCCGTATCATCCGCCTTAAATATCGGATGGTACGGATGCAAGTTGTTTCTAATTGAGCGTCCATAATCGGCAAACAGCATACGTGGTATTACCTATTCGAATATATTGTTTTGACGTCCGGTAAGTGGCGTTTACGACAAGGACACTGTGGATGAAGTACCTATGAATACTCAAATAAATGAATTTTCTGTGAACGGCGCTGGTTCGGGTGCTGTTGCCATCATAGTAGTCGAGGATAATTTCTGTTTTCAAGAGACGGTTTTTCACAATGCAAAACTGGGGTTTTCCACAGTTATACTAGTTTCTAAATCCCGTCCGGTGCTAAAAGCCCATTTTGAGACAGACATTAGTATTCTTTGGGCTCCGGTCTCCGCAATGTCTCGCGATAAGCTGTTGCACAAGCTCAATGAACTGCTCGCACAACTCTCGGGTAGGTGGGTTTATCACAGTTACAACTCAGAGTTTTTGTACTTCCCCTTTTCAGAGGTGCGAAAGGTTGAGGACCTGACCCGTTTCATGGAGGAAGAGCGCCGCTCCCATGTCTATGCCTACACGGTAGATCTCTATAATTCCGGTGATGATCTCAGCGAGTTTTCGCCCAGTGACGCCTATTTCGATTCATCGGGATATTATGCGATGAACCGCTTTGAGGACGGCAAGGCGCTGGACCGTCAGATCGAGGTTTTTGGCGGCCTAAAGTGGCGCTATTCCGAGCATGTGCCTTGGGACCGGCAACGCATCGATCGCGTGCCGTTTTTCAAAAGCCAGCCGGGTGTTGAGCTGAACGCCGAGTTCCGCCCGAACATTGCTGAACTGAACACCCATTCCTGTCCGTGGCACAACAACGTCACCTGTGCCATCGCATCCTTCAGGACCGCAAAATCCCTGCGCCGCAATCCAGGTTCTGCGGCGGCAATCGGCAGCTTCATGTGGGCGCAATCAACCCGGTTTGACTGGTCGTCATCCCAATTGATGGATCACGGCATGATCGAGCCGGGCCAGTGGTTCTAAAGCGCTTCCAGTTTTCGTTGAAACAAATCGTAT
>CAZBBZ010000551.1:0-179 GCA_964489925.1 uncultured Rhodobacterales bacterium | reverse complement strand
TGGCAGGTGGTCGAAGACGCGCTGATCGGCCCGGATGGTGAGCGCTTGCCGCGTGTGGCCGGGCATATCGCCTATTGGTTCGCATGGGACAATTATATGCAAGGCGTCTCTACAGTTTACGCAGGCTAAAGCACTTCCAGTTTTCGTTGAAACAAATCGTATCGCTTTTCGCGTTTGAG
>CAZBBZ010000550.1:0-1826 GCA_964489925.1 uncultured Rhodobacterales bacterium | reverse complement strand
GCCGACAAAGTCTCATAAACAAAGCCATGACTTGCGGGCGCGACCCCGGTTGCCTCGGCCACAACGGACCAGTCTGCCGCGCCTTGCCAAAGCTCTTTGGCCTCCTGCGAGCGGGCGTTTGCCAAATCGCGCGCGGCATCGCTGCGCAGCGGCAACAAGCGCCCATTGCGGCGATAAAACGGATCACTGCCAGAGCGTTGCGCTATCTCGTCCCAAAACGCCTGCGCCCCGGTCAGCGCTTCAAATTGAAACGCTTTCTTGTCGTTCCATTTTTCCGGCATATGCGGGGAAAGCGCGCCGATCAGCCCGCTGCTGGCCCCTTGCCCGATCCGCTGCGCTTCATACAGGCAAACGCGCATCCCGCGCCGCGCACAGAACCACGCGATGCAAAGCCCAAACACGCCCGCACCAATTATCGCGACATCATATTGGGCTCTTTCCACTGGCGCTCCTTTGGGGCTATCGTCGTGCAGCTAGCATGGGCCTTAGCGCGATTTTGGGGCGGATCATATGTCAGATGTGACTTGGAAAGATGATGTCCCCGTGGCGTTGGCTTTTGATGATCCTTACTATTCCTTGAACGATGGCGCGGCTGAAGCGGCCTATGTTTTTCTGCAAGGCAATGACCTGCCTGCGCGGTTCGTGGCGGGCTTTCATGTCGCAGAACTGGGCTTTGGCACCGGGTTGAACGCGCTGGTCGCCGGCCAATCTTGGGCCGCGTCTGCCGCGCCCGGTAAGCTGCGTTTTACCAGTTTTGAAGCTTTCCCGATCAACGCAGATGATATGGAAAAAGCCTTAGCCAATTTCCCGCAGTTTGCGGATGAGGCCGCGATGTTATGTGATGCTTGGCGATCTGGGCGGACGGTGATCGAGTTGCCGCATGTCACGCTAGAAGTCGTGATTGGCGATGCGCGAGAAACGCTCGTTGCATGGAAAGACAAAGCCGATGCGTGGTTCTTGGATGGGTTTTCACCGGCCAAAAACCCGCAGATGTGGGAGCCGTCATTGATGGCCGCTGTCGCCCAGCACACCAAAAAGGGCGGATCATTTGCAACCTACACCGCCGCCGGAGCCGTGCGCCGCGCGCTGGAAGCCGCCGGGTTCACGGTGGACCGCCGCAAAGGGTTCGCCCACAAGCGCCACATGAGCGTGGGCCAGTTGTGAGCAGCAAAAACGCCCGGCTTGGCGTCATTCTAATGATCGTCACCACGGTACTGTTCGCGCTTCAAGACGGCATCTCGCGGCATTTGGCGGTGAGTTACAACACGCTGATGATCGTCATGATCCGCTATATGTTTTTCGCAAGTTTCGCGCTGCTTTGGGGCATGACCCAACCCGGCGGCATCCGCGCTATGGCGCGTAGTCAGCAACCGAAGCTGCAAATTTTACGCGGCCTGATCCTAGTGGTCGAAATCGTTATCGCCATCCAAGCCTTCGTGCTGCTTGGCATGGTCGAAAGCCTCGCGATTTTTGGCTGCTTTCCCTTGATCGTCGCTGCCCTGTCCGGCCCGATGCTGGGTGAACGGGTGGGCTGGAAACGCTGGTGCGCGATCCTCATAGGCTTCATCGGCATCCTGATTATCTTGCGCCCCGGCTTTCGCGTATTTGCGCCCGAAGCCGTGCTGCCGCTGATTTCGGCTTTCTTGTTTGCGATTTATCAAATCCTAACGCGGATGGTCAGCCGCACCGACGGGCCGCGCACCAGCTTTTTCTGGACCGGCATCGCGGGCTTGGCGGGCATCTTACTGATCGGTCCGTTTTATACCGAACCAATGACGCCGCCCGATTGGGGCTTTATGGTCATGCTGGCGGGCTTGGCGATCTCT
>CAZBBZ010000549.1:0-1837 GCA_964489925.1 uncultured Rhodobacterales bacterium | reverse complement strand
GTGGTGACATCCCCCCAGACCTTGACCGCTTGCACCAGTGTGGCCAGCCCCATGGCCACGGCCGCGAATACATATGTCGGACCCAAAGGCCATTTCAGGATCAGGGTTTCGCGCCCTTGGCTGACAAAGCGGATGCCAAGTTGGGTGACGTAAAAACTAAGGGCCGCAAAGAACAGCAAGAGCGCGACAGAGCCTGCAACAAGCAGGATACGCGACAAGCCGGGGCCGAAATGCCCGGCCATCAAATCAACGCGCAGGTTCACTTTGCGCGCGGCTCCGGCGGGTAGGGTGGCCGCGACCGCCATGGCGAACATTTGGCCCATGATTTCATTCAGAGCGACAACCCCGCCAAGGCCGATGCTGCGCATAATCACGTCAGCCACAATGACCATAGCCCCTGCCAAGAGGCCCAGCACCGCGATGCCGGAAATTGCACCACAGGCGCGGTTCACAAAATGATCGAGCCGGGCAACGGGGGACGTTTGGACCACGGCGCCGGTCATGGAAGCACCGCCACCGCGCGGCACCATCCGGCAGAGGCGCGGGCGACTTTGACGGGGAGGGCCATGACCTCGAACCCGTGAGGGGGCAGGCTTTCGAGGTTCGCGAGTTTTTCGATATGGCAGTAAACGCAGTCGACCCCGGCTTTGTGGCCTTCCCAAAATAGGCTGTAGTCGCCGGTGTCTTTGATCTTGGCGACTTGGCTGGCAAGGGGGGCGTCCCAGCTCCACGCGTCAGTGCCGCAAACCTTCATGCCGCGCTCGCTTAGAAATAGCGTGGCTTCTCGGCCCATGCCGCAGCCTGATGCGACGTAGTCTTCATGCCCGTAGCGGCTGCCCGCGCGGGTGTTGACCAAGACGATATCGCCGGGCTTTAGGTCGTGATTGATGCGCGTTAGCTCTGCTTGAACTTCTGCGGCACTCACCACATGGCCGTCGGGCAAATGGCGAAAGTCGAGCTTTACACCGGGGCCCATGCACCATTCCAATGGTACTTCATCAATGGTCAGCGAGGGTTTGCCGCCATCCATGGTCGGGTGGTAATGCCAAGGCGCGTCCAAATGCGTGCCGTTGTGGGTCGTCATTTCAACCCGCTCGGACGCGGGACCAGCTTGTCCCAGTTGTTTGTCCACGGGGATGCCAAACATTTTGTCCATCTCGCGCGCGCCGTCAGCGTGATCGAGGTATTTGATCTTGGGGCGCAGGGGCGGGGGATCGCCGGGGATGTCGGCATCTAGTGAAACAGAAAGGTCGATGATTGTGCGGCCCATGGCGTTATCCCATCTTGGGCGCGAGACCTTCGGCCTCGAGCGTGGATTGTAGTTTGGCTTCCATCGACAGGGCGCGGCGCACGGCGGGGCGGGCATCCATGCGGTGGGCATGAGCGGCCCAGTTGGGATAGGCATCCACGGGAAAACCCCCGCCTGTGATGCGGAAATAGACCCAATAGATATAGGCATCCATGATCGACCAATCTTCGCCGTACCACCATGATTTATCTGCCAGCTGCGCCTCGATTACCGTGGCCATGGGGTGCATTGCGTCAATGGCTTTGGCTTTGACCGAGGCAATCGCATCCGCCCCTTCGCCTATGAACATAGGTACGCGCATACGCGAGACAATCGGATGCAAGGTGGCGGAACAAAACGCGAGATCAGCTGTTATGATCGCATTATCGTAAGGGGTTTGGGCGCTGGGCAAGAGTCCTTGATGTATGGCAGCCAGATAGCGCGCGATGGCGACGTTTTCAGTGATCGGTCCTTCGGGGGTGACAAGGCAGGGGACTTTGCCTTTGGGGTTCAGCGCCAAATAGCCGGGCTGTTTATGCGCACCCTTCA
>CAZBBZ010000548.1:0-1843 GCA_964489925.1 uncultured Rhodobacterales bacterium | reverse complement strand
CGACGTTCAATACGCCGTCCACATAGGTTGCATCCATGCCGATATCAGCCGCGTTGCGCTTTTGTTTGGTGATGTAATCATCAACCATGCGCCGGAAACTGTCGCGCGAGTAATCTTGGCCCTGAACAATGAACTGCGGCGTCCAGACGGAGCGATTTTTGAAGGCTTCCGAATAGGCATATTGGCGGTTCGTGAAGGACGTATCGCCAAAGGTGTCTTTCCAGCCCAAGCGGTCCCAATAGGTGACGTG
The DNA here is from genome assembly GCA_964489925.1 of uncultured Rhodobacterales bacterium. GTDB lineage: Bacteria > Pseudomonadota > Alphaproteobacteria > Rhodobacterales > Rhodobacteraceae > CAYLLD01. The sequence goes on along the minus strand of CAZBBZ010000548.1, from coordinate 1,593 downwards.
AAAGGCCAGCGGGATCACATCGTCGCGCTTTGCCAGTTCCCCCAAAAGCCGATCCGCTGGTGGACAGGACGAACAGCCTTGGGAAGTAAACAACTCCACCACCACGCGCTTTTCTTGAGCGGTGGCGAGCCCGGCCCATGCCAGTAGGCTTGTGATAATCCAGATGCGTAACATGTGCTGCATGCGTGTTCGCCCGATAGATGCGTTGCGGTTTTTGGTCTATATTACATACGCCAAAACCCCGCTAACATGAAAATCAATCATTCGCGAGCTTATGTGTGCAGCAAGCAATATTGCGGCAGCGCGCTAAAATACGCTGCCGCAAGTGTTAGGTATTAGGCCGATTTTGCAAGGTTGCGCAGTACATAGTGCAGAACGCCGCCGTTTTCGACGTATTCGATTTCAACTTCTGTATCGATACGACACTTCAGCGAAATCTCTTTTGTGGTGCCGTCCGGGTAAGCAATCACACAAGGCACTTCTGAAAGCGGTTCGATATCGCCCTCTAAACCCGTGATCGTGACGGTTTCTGCACCCGTTAGGTTTAGTGATTTACGGCTGTCGCCGCCCGTAAATTCAAACGGGATCACACCCATGCCAACAAGGTTCGAGCGGTGAATACGCTCAAAGCTTTCCGCGATCACGGCTTTTACGCCCAACAGAGCGGTCCCTTTGGCGGCCCAATCGCGTGATGATCCGGCGCCGTATTGCTCGCCGCCGATGACCACCAGTGGCACGCCCATTTCTTGGTACGCCATGGATGCCTCAAAGATCGAGGTTTCTTTACCATCAGGCCCAAGGGTGTAGCCGCCTTCAACGCCGTCCAGCATCTCGTTCTTGACGCGAATATTGGCGAAGGTGCCGCGCATCATCACTTCGTGGTTGCCGCGTCGCGAGCCATAAGAGTTGAACTCGCGCGGGGTCACTTGGCGATCCACTAGGTATTTGCCCGCAGGGGTGGTTTCTTTGAAGGAGCCCGCTGGCGAGATGTGGTCGGTGGTAATCATATCGCCCAACAAGGCCAAGACGCGCGCGCCGCCAATGTCTTTGATCGATCCTGCTTCAGCGCCCATGCCTTGGAAATAGGGTGGGTTTTGCACATAGGTCGAGCTGGCAGGCCAATCGTAGGTCAGGCTGTCAGTTGTTTTGACCGACTGCCATTTGTCATCGCCTTTGAATACGTCCGCATATTTGGATTGGAACGCTTCGCGGGTGACGGTTTTTTCCACTAGATCGGCGATTTCTTTTTGGCTTGGCCAGATGTCTTTCAGGAAGACGTCATTGCCGTCTTTGTCCTGACCGATGGGGTCGCTGGCAAGGTTGATGTCCATGGTGCCGGCAATTGCATAGGCGACAACCAGCGGGGGCGATGCCAAATAGTTGGCGCGTACATCAGGGCTGATCCGCCCTTCAAAGTTCCGGTTGCCCGACAAGACCGCCGTTGCGACCAGATCACCTTCGGCAATCGCGTCTGATAGTTCGGGCTGGATTGGGCCGGAGTTACCAATACAGGTCGTGCAGCCATAGCCCACGAGGTTAAAACCGATGGCATCCAGATCAACTTGCAGATCGGCGGCTTCCAGGTATTCGGAC
>CAZBBZ010000547.1:0-1870 GCA_964489925.1 uncultured Rhodobacterales bacterium | reverse complement strand
AAATACCAGCCACACCCAAAAGATACGCGCTTTCCTGGCCACCTCATTCAGCGGGCAAGCGCCGTCAAAAACACTCAGCCAATATACTAGCAGAGCGGCGAGAGCCTGCCGCTGCGAACATATCAGACCAATATCATTGAGCGTCTAGGTTTATAGATTTGTTAACCAACATGGAAAAAACGTAAAATTTGTGCCGTGCTGTCGTTTTTGCATGACTAGCTGCGTCTTTGCTGTGTGAGCTAACGGGCGCGCATGGCATTGGGATGGCCTGGATCGCTCGTAATAGGCAAAATAGCGTACCCAACGCCCATGAGAGGAAACCCCATGGCAGTCGATCTGGAACTTGTCCGACGCCTCGAAGACGCCCTGAAGGGCGAAACGCCGATCACTAAGAAATCAATGTTTGGCGGCATCTGTTTCTTCCACGCCGGAAACATGTTGGCCGGCGTGAGTGGCAGGGGCAACAAACTGTCTGGAGAAGATGGCGGCGGCGCCTTTATGTTTCGGGTGGGCAAACAGCTGGAGGCTGAAGCACTGGAACGAAAGGGCGCCGCGCCGATGATTTTGGGTGAGAATCCCGGGCGCCGGATGGGCGGCTTGATTGAAGTTGAGGCGGCTCATTGCCAAGGCGATGCCTTAAAGGGATTCCTTACCCTGGCACTGGATTTCGCCCGCAGTCTGCCGGCCAAATAGGGAGGCTGAAGTATGATCAACCTCGAACAAAGCCGCGCCTTTCTGGAGGCCCTTCGCGGCCATAATGAAAAGCCGTGGTTTGATGCGCATCGAGGCGACTATGAAGAGCTGTTCAAGAAGCCGGGCGAAGCGTTGACCAAAGAGTTGGCGAACAGGGTCTCCGCTCTTTGCGGAAGGCCCTTGCAGGGAAAGCTTTTTCGGCTTTTCCGCGATGTTCGTTTCAGCGCCGATAAAACACCCTATCATAGCCATTTGCATATTGGCCTGCAGGGAGACGGGCCGGGCGCGTTCTTCTTCGGCCTGGATCCGGACAAGCTGACCTTTGGCGCTGGGTGCATGGTCCTGAAAAAAAATGACCTCTCGGCCTATCGCCACACTGTCTTGAAAGCCGAAAGGGGCGAAGCTCTGCAGGCACTCCTCGAACAAGCCCGAGCAAAAGGTTTCAGGCAGAATGAGCCGGAATTGAAGCGAATTCCGCAGGGGTTTGATAAAGAGCACCCAAGGGCCGATCTTCTACGCTTCAAATCGCTCACGTTATGGCACGATCTTGGCCGCAAAAACATAACCTCCATTGATGCAAAGGGAGATTTGCTTGAACGGTCTCTTGAGGTTTTCGAAGATCTTCTGCCACTGGATCGCTGGTTGTTACAGATGACCTGAAGATTACAAGAAATTGTGAAGCCACGGATATCGCGTTGGGATTAAGATACACCCAAATCAAAAGAAGGGGGTAACGCTATGCAACGCAAAAAAGCCAGTGATTTTGACCAACGAATTCTCGATCTCTATGATGGTTACGTCCATGGCAAGATGTCCAAGCGCGCTTTTCTCGACAATGCCGCCAAATATACGGTCGGCGGCGTAACAGCCGCTGCTGTTCTTGACAGCTTGCAACCCAATTATGCCCTGGCCGAACAGGTCGCTCCGGATGATCCATCAATTGAAACCGAAGTGATCGAATATGCCTCACCGAATGGACATGGCACCATCAAGGGACTGATGGCCAGACCGGCGGGAGCAACGGGCAAGCTTCCCGCTGTTTTGGTTGTGCATGAGAATAGGGGGCTTAATCCTTATATCGAAGATGTCGTCCGCCGCACTGCCAAGGCTGGCTTCCTCGCACTGGGGCCGGATGGGCTTACGCCTCTTGGCGGCTACCCCGGCAATGACGAGGATG
>CAZBBZ010000546.1:0-1871 GCA_964489925.1 uncultured Rhodobacterales bacterium | reverse complement strand
ATCGCCGATGGTGATGCGCAGGCAGTTGGGCAAGCCGTAAGAGCCAACTTTGCGCACGAGGATGCCGCCCTTTTGTAAGAACTCGTCAGCGGCGGTGGCTTCGGCTTCGTCCGTGAACCGGGCGAGGATGAAGTTACCCCGTGCGGGATCGGACGGGATGCCGATGGCGTGCAATTCTGCCGCCAGCCAGTCGCGCCATTTGGCGTTCTTGGCTTTGCAATCCGCTGTGTAATCCACATCCAAAACCGCAGCTGTTGCCGCCGCTATCCCCCCCGCGCCAAGGTTATAGGGGCCGCGAATACGGTTCAGATTGTCCATGATCGCTTGGGGGCCGTAACCAAAACCTACGCGCTGGCTGCCCAGCCCGTAGATTTTTGAAAACGTGCGGGTCATCACGATGTTTTCGCGGGCCTCGATCAGCGCCAAGCCTGCGTCATAGTCATCCGTATCCACGTATTCCGCATAGGCGCCATCAAGGGCGAGCAAGCAAGTTTCGGGCAAACCATCGGCAAGCCGTTCCACCTCGGCGCTGCTGATCATCGTGCCGGTCGGATTGTTCGGATTGGCAATGAACACAATTTTGGTGCGCGCGGTCACAACGTTCAAAACGGCGTCCACATCAATATAGCGGTCGCGCTCGGGTGCGATGACCGGGGTGGCACCAGCGGCGCGGGCGGATATTTCATGCATCAAAAACCCGTGCTGTGTGCGAATGACCTCATCGCCCGGCCCGGCGTAGGTTTGGCACAAAAAGGCGATGATTTCGTCTGAACCTGCACCGCAAACGATGCGCGCGGGATCAAGGCCGTGGACCTTGCCAATCGCTTCGCGCAATTCAGCGTGATCCGAGGAGGGGTAAAGCTCCAAGTTTTCGGCAGCCGCGAGATAGGCCGCCTTTGCCGCAGCGGACGGGCCGAACGGGTTTTCGTTTGAGGACAGTTTCGTAACCCGGTTTGCGCCTTCGATTTTACTGGCGCCACCGACGTAAAGTTCGATGTCAGAAATTCCGGGTTGTGGGCTTGGGCGCATGGTCGGGGTCACGTTTTGTTAACTAGCAATCTTTTTCTTACCAGACGAATGAGTTTTGGCCAGTGGCCAAGACGCGCGGTTGTGGCCGCTGGTTCGGTTTTAGCTGGCTCAAAAGCAAAAAGCCGCGCCATAAAAATGGCACGGCTTTCGCGTCATTTTTATGGGAAGCGCTTTTAGTAGCGATAATGCTCTGGCTTATAAGGACCGTCTGAGGTCACGCCGATATAGTCAGCCTGATCCGTGGACAGCTCTGTCAGTTTCGCACCGATTTTTGCCAAATGCAGACGGGCAACTTTTTCGTCCAAATGCTTGGGCAAGGTGTAAACGTCGTTCTTATAGGACGCGCCATTGTTCCAAAGTTCCATCTGCGCAAGCACCTGATTGGTGAAACTTGCAGACATCACGAAGCTTGGATGACCAGTCGCGTTACCAAGGTTCAGCAAACGGCCCTCAGAAAGCAGGATCATGCGATTGCCCGACGGCATTTCGATCATGTCGACCTGTTCTTTGATGTTGGTCCATTTGTGGTTCTTTAGAGCTGCCACTTGGATTTCGTTGTCAAAGTGACCGATGTTGCCAACGATCGCCATGTCTTTCATCTCACGCATATGCTCAAGACGGATGACGTCTTTGTTGCCCGTGGTGGTGATGAAGATATCCGCATCGGCCAAAGTGTCTTCAAGAGTCGTGACTTCAAAGCCGTCCATTGCCGCTTGAAGCGCACAGATCGGGTCGATCTCGGTCACTTTAACGCGCGCACCAGCACCGCGCAGGGAGGCCGCAGAGCCTTTGCCCACATCCCCGTAGCCACAAACAACCGCCGTTTTACCAGCCATCATGGT
>CAZBBZ010000545.1:0-1873 GCA_964489925.1 uncultured Rhodobacterales bacterium | reverse complement strand
TCATCTGCCCTATTCGACCTTGTGGTTTTTTCCAAAATTGGCGGCGGTGAATATCGAGTGGAACGAACAGCCGTTGCGTCGGATCGATAGTTATATTGCGCCCAAAGGGTCACTTTTACGGGCGGGTGCTGATCCGTGCGAAGATTTGGCAACGCGCCAAGCGCGCTATGCAGATTTTCCACCGTTTCGCGGCATCAAGATGCCCGATTGAGCGCGCTTGTCAGATGTGCGAAACGTGGCGTCAGATCACATTGAACCACAGGCGAGCAAGATGACGACATTGCCCAGAACCCCTTCGTTTCGTTTAGACGGCAAACGCGCGCTTGTTGCGGGCGCGTCCTCTGGCATTGGTCAGGCCTGCGCGGTTGCTTTAGCCGAAGCCGGGGCGGATACGCTTTTGGTGGCCCGGCGTGCCGAGCCGTTGAACGACACGGTTGTCGCAATCAAGGCGGCCGGGGGCAAGGCGCAAGCGGCTGCATTGGATGTCACAGATATCGACGCAACTGCCAAGCTCATCGCGGATCACGGCCCGTTTGATATTTTGGTGAATTCAGCAGGGTCGGCGCGTCACGGGCCTGCGGCCGACACCAAACCCGAAGATTTTGACGCGGTGGTAGATATCAATTTGCGCGGCGCGTTCTTTTTGACCCAAGCGGTTGGCAAGTCGATGATCGCCAATCAAATCCAAGGCAGTCTGATCAATATCTCTAGCCAAATGGCCCATGTGTCCGGCATTGATCGCACGGTTTATTCGGCGACAAAATTCGCAGTCGAAGGCTTTACCAAGGGTATGGCGATTGAATGGGGCGCGCATGGCATTCGCGTAAACACCATCGCGCCGACCTTTATTCGCACAGCGCTGACGCAAGTGACCTTTGACAATCCAGAGCGGCGCAAATGGGTTGAGGACAAAATTAAGCTGCCCCGCATTGGCGAGGTCGAGGATATGATGGGCGTGGTGGTGTTTCTAGCGTCCGAGGCATCCGCGATGATTACCGGAACCTCCTTGCTGGTGGATGGCGGCTGGACGGCGGATTGAGGCAACGTTAATTCATCACCACCGAATAGCGCACAATCCGATTGTTATCACTATCGGCAATGTAATAGCGCGACCCGACAATCAGCACGCCTTCGGGATCATCGAATTTCCCCGGCCCCATGCCGGGCTGCCCATCACCTAAGACGCCCAAAAGAGTTTCGGTTTCCGGGTCAATCATCAACACCCGATGCGCGTCTTGGTCCGCGACGATCAGGCGACCAAAATCATCCACATCCAAATAGCGCGGTCCCGCAAAACCGAATTGCGCTCCGTCGAGAATTTTGAGCGGCTCTAACGTGGCACTTAGCTGAACCAGCCTTCGCCCCTGATTATGCGCGATCCAAATCGTACCATCCAAGCCTTCGGCCACATCATGGGCGCCAAAAAACATTGGTGGGGTCGCAAGCGGGGTGCTGGCCCCTGCCCCGCTTAAATGGTCGGGCTCAAACATAATCAGTTGCCCGGTACCGCCTGCCATGGCGTAGAGCCGCCCGTTGGAATGGGCCAAGGCTCCTTCGGTGCGGGAAATCCCGCGAAGACTATGCACGCGGCTTGCCGCTTGCCCGTCAATTTCAAACACATCGACCCGACTGCCCCCTGTCACAGCAGCATAGGCCCGACCGTCTGGACCAATCGAAACATCATGCACGCCGGGCAAAGCCCCGTCGCCAAAGGTCCACAACAATTCTAGCGTTTCAGGATCCATCACCACGATCCGGTTGCCAAATTTATCGGCCACATAGATGTTTCCATCCGCCCCCAAATCCAAATCATGGGGGTCGTTCAGCACCGCCTCGCTGGCCAGATCATAGGACGCAAACGGCACATCCTGTG
>CAZBBZ010000544.1:0-1890 GCA_964489925.1 uncultured Rhodobacterales bacterium | reverse complement strand
TCCTCCAGCCAAAGGATCGCCTCGATATCCAAATGGTTCGTCGGCTCATCCAGCAGCAACACTTCCGCATCCGCCGCCATCAATTGCGCCAGTGCCGCACGACGCACCTCACCGCCCGAAGCGCCTTGAACCGGCGCATTGGCGTCAATCTTCAACCCCTCAAGCGCTTGATCCACCTTGTACCAATCGCCCGGCTCCACGCCTGCGCGGGCAAAATCGCCCAAGGTCGCGAAGCCATCTGTTGAGGGCGCTTGTTCAAGTGTCGCCACATTATAACCCGGCCCCATGACCCGCGTGCCACTGTCCGGTTCAACCAAACCGCCCATGACTTTCATCAAGGTGGACTTGCCCGACCCATTGCGCCCCACCAAGGCGACATGATCGCCCTCTTGGATCGTCACTGAAACACCGTCCAAGACGGGTTCGCCACCAAAGGTTAATTTTATGTCGCTCAGGGATATGATCGGGGTACGGGCCATGGCGCTCTAATCCACTGGCCACCCCCAAACGTCAAGCACAGCTTCCAACCCCGCGATAATCGCGCCATACTGCGGCTCTCGCTTGCACCCAACCAAAGAGCCCTGCCTTGCGCCTGTCAAACACCATCACAACGACCCAAGCCGCGCCAATCATGGCCGCAAAGTCTTGGCTCAACGACATCCCCCTCCCCGACGGCTTGCCCTTGATTGATTTGTCCCAAGCAGCCCCTGCGGACCCGCCTCCCGCCGCCTTGCGCGACCACATCGCCAAGATTGCGCGCGATCACGACAACGCTCATCTCTATGGTCCCGTGCTGGGCATGCCCGCCTTGCGCGAAAAAATCGCGACGGAATGGTCCAAGGCTTATGACGGCGCAATTGCGCAGGGTCACATCGCCATCACCTCGGGGTGTAACCAAGCATTCTGCGCCGCCATCAGCGCCGTTGCCGCACCGGGCGATAATGTCATTTTGCCCAGCCCTTGGTACTTTAATCACAAAATGCACCTCGATATGGCCGGTTTGAACACCCGCGCCCTGCCCGTTGGCCCAAATATGCTGCCTGATCCTGATAAAGCAGCGGCCCTGATTGACGATAAAACCGCCGCGATTGTGCTGGTCACGCCAAACAATCCCACGGGCGCTGAATATCCCCCCGCCTTGATTGCCCGCTTTGCAGATTTGGCCCAAAACGCGGGCATTGCGCTGATTTTGGACGAAACCTACCGTGATTACGCCTCCTCGGATATCCCACCCCACGATCTGTTCGCCCGCGCAGATTGGCCCGAATTTCTAATTCACCTCTATTCCTTTTCCAAAGCCTACCGCTTAACCGGGCATCGCGTCGGCGCGCTAATCGCCGGGCAACGCGCCTTGGCAGAGGTCGAAAAATACCTCGACACCGTCTCCATTTGCGCCAACCAACTGGCCCAACACGCCGCCCTCTTTGGCCTCAGCGAACTCAGCGAGTTTGTGCAAGCAGACCGCATAGAAATGCTATCGCGCCGCGATGCCGCCCAAACCTTGCTGAACACTGAAAACGCGCGCGTACTATCGGTTGGCGCTTTCTTTGCCTGCGTAGAACACCAGCTCAACACCTCCTCAGAAGACGCCGCAAAAATGCTCCTTGCTATGTGCGGCGTGCTGACCTTACCTATGTCGATGTTCGCTCCGAAAACCGACCCCATGGCGCAAAACACCCTGCGCATTGCCTTGGCGAATGTGGACACCCCCACCCTAACCCAAGCCGCAAAGCGCATTTCAGCCCTGAACACCGCGTGAGCGGGCTTGTCCTTCGCCCCATCACCCCGTAGAAACCGCTTCTCAGGTATACTCTAGCGACGTCTGGCGACTCTCATGCTTAACTCTTTGCGTTCATCCGGCTCTAATGTCTTTGTTTGGATCATCATTTT
>CAZBBZ010000543.1:0-1897 GCA_964489925.1 uncultured Rhodobacterales bacterium | reverse complement strand
AGGGTCATCCGCGCATGGCCGCCGCAGTCGATGCGCTGCGCGCGGCGACGGATTGGATGGTCGCGGCTGAAATGAACGACCGCTTTGCGGGCGCGACCCGGTATTTGCGAGCCTTTGCTTTCGTTTTGGGCGGTCACTATTTGGTGAAGGCGGGCGAGGTTGATGGCGATCGGATGCCGCTTGCGCGCTTCTTTGTGCGGCACATGCTGCCAGAGGTGCAAGGGCTTTGCTCAAGTGCCTGCGAAGGGGCAGAAGTGCTTTATCAACTTAGCCCCGAAGCCCTTAGCGCATGAAAGAACCAATAGATTTTCCCTTTCCCGACGCACCTGCCGCGGGAGAGGCGATCGAGGTTGCAAAAGGGGTTCTTTGGATCCGTTTGCCCCTGCCGATGGTGCTGAACCACGTCAATATTTACGCGCTTGAAGATGACGATGGCTGGACGATCATCGACACGGGCGTGTTCACCAAAAAGATGCCCGGTATTTGGGCCGCGATCATGGACGGCCCGCTGCAAGGGCGACCGATTAAGCGCATTATCCTAACCCATCACCACCCTGACCACGTTGGGGCGGCCGGATGGTTGATGGGCGAAACTGGCGCCCCGCTTTGGGCAAGCCAAGTTGCTTGGCTGACCGCGCGGATGCTGCGCTTGGATACTCAGACCGAATATCCGCCGGAATCTGTTATATTTCAAACACGTATGGGCATGCCGAAAGAGATTTTCGACAAGCGTATCAGTGAGCGGCCCTATAACTCTAGCGATCTGGTCTCGCCCATTCCGCTTGGGTTTACGCGCATCCGCGACCATGATGTGATCGCGATTGGTACGCGCAAGTTTAATGTGCATTTCGGGCAGGGCCATGCGCCGGATCATGTGACGCTGTGGAGCCAAACGGGTGATGTGGTGCTTGCAGGGGATCAGATCATTCCAAGCATCAGCTCGAACCTTGGGGTGTATCCGACGGAACCTGAAGCTGACCCGGTGGGCGCATGGTTGGAAAGCTGCGAGCGGTTGCGCGATCAAGCGCTTCTTCATGATGGAAAACATCAGTTGGTTTTGCCCGGACACAAGCTGCCCTTTACCGGCTGCGTGGCACGCCTTACCCAGCTGATTGATAACCATCACGAGGCGCTGGGCCGCCTCTTGCCCCACCTGGAAACACCCCGGACAGCTGCGGAATGTTTTGTGCCGCTGTTTGGACGTGAAATTGGCGAAAGCGCATATGGCTTGGCGTTGGTCGAGGCGCTTGGCCATCTGAACCATTTGTGGAAAGAGGGCCGTATAACGCGCGATTTACGAGAGGACGGCGCCTATGTCTGGCAAGCCTAAGACCGCAAAAAAGGTCAAAAAGAATTCAGCGGCAAAAACGCGCGCTGCGATGAACGAAACGGCGACCTCTGCGGATGCGGTAGAAAACTTTCTATTGCCCGATGCGGGTGTGGTTGTGGTGAATGACGACGCAAGCTCAAAGGCTGAAACGCAAAAACTGCCCGCCGAAGTTGCTGCTAAACCCGTTGGAGAAAAGTCGCCTGCTGAATGGGCCTATGAGCGGATCATTCTATATATTCAGAACTTCGAAAAACAGCTTGATGGCGAACACGAAGTTGTCATGGGCTTTACGGGCGGGGACGCGGGCACCATGCGGATTGAAGGCATGGGCTTTTTTGCGCCGGACATCATTACGTTTTATGGGACCGATGATAACGGAAATAAAACACAAATGGTGCAACACGTAAGTCAGTTGAACGTGATGTTGCGTGCGATGGCCAAGCCCAAAGAACAGCCAGAAGCGCAGCGGATCGGATTTCGGCTTGGCGAAAGCCTGAAAAAGAACGTGGAAGCGAAGGCCAAGACAAAAGCCAAGACCAAGAAGAAGACCAAAACAAAGAGCAAAAC
>CAZBBZ010000542.1:0-1899 GCA_964489925.1 uncultured Rhodobacterales bacterium | reverse complement strand
CGCGGCCAATGTTTGTGGAAATACAAGCGCTTGTGGTGCGATCCTCACTTGGAACCGCAAGGCGTTCTGTGGTGGGATGGGACAGCGCGCGCTTGGCCATGGTGCTTGCCGTGCTAGAGGCGCGGGTGGGCGTGGGTCTTGGCGGGCATGACATCTATTTGAATGTCGCAGGCGGGTTAAAGATTGCGGAACCTGCGGCTGATTTGGCGGTGGCAGCAGCCCTGTTGTCAGCCCTTGAAAACGAACCCCTGCCCGCGCAAGCCGCGATATTTGGCGAAATTTCACTGTCGGGCGCTCTGCGTCCTGCGATCCACACCGATGCCCGGCTGAAAGAGGCGCAAAAACTGGGATTTTCCCATGTACATTTGCCAAGCCGTCCGAAAAATCGAACCAACACAACAGAATTGTCCTTAATTAAGCATGACCACTTGACGACATTCGTCACACAGTGTTTTGGTCAGGCGGAGTTTACGAGAGCGTCAGATGGAACTTGATTCATTTACAATTGTCGACGGCGTCGTTGCGCTAATCATTTTGATTTCCGCAATTTTGGCCTTTTCACGCGGTTTTGTGCGGGAGTTCATGTCGATCGTGGGCTGGCTTTTGGCCGCTGTGGTCGCCTTTATTTTCGCGCCACAAGTTGAACCGATTGTTAGCGAAATCCCTTATCTGAAGGACGTGATTGGCGGGAATTGCCAATTTGCGGTTCTAGCGTCCTTTGCGGCCGTGTTTGTTGTGGTTTTGATCGTTGTGTCGATCTTTACGCCGCTGTTTTCCGGTCTTGTTGCCAATTCAGCCTTGGGTCCAATGGACCGGGGGCTTGGCTTTCTGTTCGGCATTGCGCGCGGCGTGATCTTGGTCGCTGTGGCCCTGATTGTTTATGATATCGCAATCGGCGAGCCATCTGGCGATAATGTAGAAGATTTCGGCATTGCCCAAGTGGAAGACAGCCAAACCAAGGTTGTGTTGGGTGATCTGAAAGACAACATCGAAAGCACAGTGTTGGGATCAGAAAACTCGGCATCTGATAGCCAAGTGATCGTCTGGATCAAAGAAAAATACCAGCAGCTAACAGGCAGTTGCGAAGGCTAAGTTAGCGCCACAGCCGTGCTGCGAACCCGGTAAACACTCCGGCGAGCAGCCCGGCAAAGGCGACGGAGCCAATGATATAAGGGTCTGTGAGGTAGCTGAAATATTCAAGCACCTTGCCTATGAACCCGGTCAGCAACTCATTCACGTCGCGATAGGCGTGATAATGCATCCCGCGATAGACGTGAATGCCCGCCCCCAATAGGACGACCGTAAAGGCGCCAGTGATGGCCGATGCGATGCCTGATGACCAAGCGGCGGTGTAGCCAAAGCTTGCCAAGACGCCCACTTTGGACCAGCCAAAGCAGAAGCCTACGATGGCAAATAGGAACGGGTTTACGACAGACGTGCCAAGTTGGTCGATGCGAAACACGACGATTTCGGCCAGTGCATAGCCGCAAAGCGCCATGACGAACCCGCCAACCAATTTAGCGGCTGTGGGCATTTTTTGGCGCGATCGAGAGACGTCTGATCTCATCGTTGAACCCCTAAGCACTGATCAAGAACTCCAACCTTAAGGCGAGTTAGAGTTCAAAATTGCGCGTAAATTATGGCGGCGGTTCGGGTTGTTCATTGGCGCGCGAAAAGACGCCGAGGCGTTTATGGGTCTTTGGATTTTAAGACTTGATAGGCTTCAAGGGCGCGGGTGCGCCCAACCTTGAGATCACAGATGGGCGTTGTGGGGCGGGATACATCGCCCCATGAGCGCGGCACTGCGGCGGCAAATTCTGCGGCACCCGCCCCGTTTAGGTAGTGGTCTTGGTAGGTGCCGTCGGGGTCGAATTTTTCGGCCTGAAGGCGGGGGTTAAA
>CAZBBZ010000541.1:0-1900 GCA_964489925.1 uncultured Rhodobacterales bacterium | reverse complement strand
ACAGTGACGTTGACGACGACAAATTCCTAAAAGCTGGTCTCAACATGCTGTCTGGAACAACTGGCGGCATCGCACAGTTCTTTGACCGTGATGCACCGGCAGAAATGGCCAAAGCGGGCATGGAAGGCTTTCAAGAGTTCATGGTGAAACCAGAGCGCCTTGACGCGATCCTTGAGCGCCTCGAAAAAGTTCGCGGCAAAGCCTACTAAATTTGACCAATCGAGGAGCGCCCTAACCCGGCGCTCCTTTTTTCTATTCTAATTTCGACAGGCCAGCATGTCCTCACCTCGCCCAAGCAGATGGAATCAGCGCACCTTAGCGCCGTTCTTATTTCTTGCGCCTGGCGTGCTGTTCTTTCTATTTTACGTCATTTTTCCGATTTTTCAGTCCGTCAGTTATTCGTTTTATGAATGGGACGGACTAAGCGATGCGACCTATATCGGCATGGACAATTACGTCGAGCTGATGGATGACGAGGCATTCTACACATCCCTAAAAAACAACGTGATCTGGCTGGTGCTATACATGCTGGCAATCCCTGCCGGGTTGTTTGTCGCGCTGTTTTTGAACCAAAATGTGTGGGGCATTCGTCTTGTTAAGTCGATGTTCTTTTTCCCGTTTGTAATCTCTCAGGTCGTGGTCGGCTTGGTTTTTTCATGGTTTTATGATCCAACCTATGGCTTGCTAAACGTGCTGCTCAACAGCCTTGGGTTTGATAGCATCGCTGTGTTGGCCGATGAACGGTATGTAACCTACGGCATCATCGCGGCCGGGCTTTGGCCCCAGACCGCTTATTGCATGATCCTGTATTTAACCGGCCTTAATGCCGTTGATCCTGAACAGATTGAAGCCGGGCGGCTTGATAATGCGCGCGGGTGGCGCATGCTTTGGTATGTGATCTTGCCGCAGCTGCGCCCTGCAACCTTTATCGCATTTGTGGTGACCGTTATTGGCGCATTGCGGTCATTCGATCTGGTTTCAATCATGACAGACGGTGGGCCTTGGGGGTCTAGCCGTGTGCTTGCATTTTATATGTATGAAACAGCCATGTCCGAATATGGTTTCCGTATGGGTTATGGTGCCGCGATTGCTGTGGTGCTGTTCCTGATAATGATGATCTATATCGCCGGGTTCCTATTCAAAATGTACCGCGATGAGGTCGGTCACAGATGAGCGCCTCACCAGAATTTCGCGCCCGCGTTGATGCGATTTGTGCTACCCTACCCGGCGCTGAAAAGTCCGATCCATTTGGGGGGGGACATGATGCGTGGAAAGTCTGCGATAAGATGTTCGCGTGCATTGGGGCGGTTGCTCCGGGCATATCGGTGAAAACACCCGACATCGAAACCGCGCAAATGTTGATCGAGGCAGGTGTCGGGATCAAAGCGCCGTATTTCCATCAGTCTTGGGTGAACATCGGCGAAGAAACTTCCAATGACGATCTTCGTCATCGGATTGAAACTGCCTACAGCATCATTCGCAGCAAACTTACCAAAAAGCTGCAAGCCACACTTGATCCGTGGGACGTCCGTTAGAATGTTCCCAACGCCGATAGAAAAAGCGTCGACCGCGACCCAAGCGATGTATCGCATTGCCCTGCCAGTTGCGTTGATCCTATGGTTGTTGCCATTGATTGCGGTGGCGATAACCTCGGTGCGCTCAGCTGGGGATATTACGGCGGGCAACTACTGGGGGTGGCCAACAAGCTTTAACCTTTGGGAAAACTATACGGCTGTCTTTAAGAACTCCCCCATCGGGCAGTATATATGGAACAGCTTCAAGGTGACGATCCCCACGGTGATCGGCGCGGTAGCCTTATCGACGATGACCGGATTTGCCCTTGGGGTTTACAAGTTCAAGGGCAATCTTCTGATCTTTTTCATGTTTATCGCGGGAAACT
>CAZBBZ010000540.1:0-1923 GCA_964489925.1 uncultured Rhodobacterales bacterium | reverse complement strand
CATGCACGACACTTTCAAAATGCGTCACAACGGCGTTCGGACGCAACCGTCGCGCGCTTGGGGACAGCCGCTCAATAAGACCCGCAGCCAAATAAAACGCATCAATGTCGCGCTGAAAGATCGCCTCGATCCGCGGACGCAGGATTTTGACAGCGACGTATTCATCACGGCCCTTCAGCTGTGCCTTGTGAACCTGCGCGATCGAGGCTGCCGCAACAGGTTCCGAGAAACTGTCAAACAGCGCTTCGACCGGCTCACCGAAGGTACGCTTAATTTCCGCACGCGCTTCTTGCATAGAAAAGGCGGGCATTTGATCCTGCAAAACCTTCATCTGTTCGGCCAGTTCCGGTCCAACCACATCCGGGCGTGTCGAAAGAATTTGCCCAAACTTGATGTAGGCTGGCCCAAGTGCAGTCAACGCCCGCACGACCGAGGGCAGCTCAGGGTCACCCTTCAAACCCAACCAGCCAAAAGGCCAAGAAATAATCCATGCAGCGGTGCGAATAGACGGTGGCGCTTGCAAACCTTCCAGCGCAACGCCCATCGCGCCTGTGCGCACGAACGTCGCGCCAGTGCGGATCAACCGCCAGAAATTATGCGGACCCCTCACAGTTTCCAGCCAGAATGGAGTGCGGAAATTCCAAGCGTTAGATTACGGTATTTCACCTGATCAAATCCCCCCGCTCGGATCATATCGGCGAACTGTTCTTGATGGGGAAACTTGCGGATGCTTTCGACCAGATATTGATAGCTGTCTGCATCCCCCGCAATCGCTTGACCCATTTTGGGAATGACGTTGAAGGAATAGAGATCATAGAGTTTTTGCAAACCACCCACAGGGATCTGGCTAAATTCTAGCACCATAAAACGACCCCCCGGTTTCAAAACGCGATAAGCCTCGGCAATTGCGTCCTCTATCCGGGTTACGTTGCGAATACCAAAAGAGATCGTGTAGGCATCAAAGCTATTGCTTGGAAACGGCAATGACATAGCATCGCCCGTCACCCATTCCATCGCGTCACCGGCGGCTTTAGCCTCGGCTCTTTTGCGGCCTTCAAGCAGCATGTCATGGGTCATGTCCAACACGGTCACATGGGCGTCGCCCTTTACCCGGTCCAAAAAGCGAAACGCGATGTCACCCGTACCGCCCGCGACATCTAACAAACGCGTGCCGGACCGTGGCGCCAGCCAATCCATCATCGCATCTTTCCAAACACGGTGGATGCCAAGGCTCATGGCGTCGTTCATCACATCGTACTTAGATGCCACCGACGAAAACACGCCATGCACCATGCCTGCCTTTTCATCTTCGGCAACGGTACGGTTTCCAAAATGGGTGGTGCGAGTGTCTGCCATGGGGGTCGCCTTTCTAGCCTGCCACTTATCTAGTCTCGATCGGCGTTAATGCCAACGGTCAGTCCCGCGGCAAATGGGTATTGTGATTATGAATAAAGCTCGACGGTCCTTGGCCTTTAGCATTTGGTGATGGCATAACTTCTGGGAACCACATAATTCAAGGCGTCGCGTTTCCAATGGACCAGAGATTTGCCAGAGCTACCCGAAGTTGAAACCGTCCGTGCAGGGCTTGAACCTGTTTTGTTAGGCGCCACCATTGCTAAAGCGGATGTGAGGCGCGCTGATTTGCGCTGGCCGTTTCCGCCAAACATGAGCGAGCGGCTAACCGGAGCTACGATCACGCATCTATCGAGGCGCTCAAAATATATCCTAGCCACACTCGATACAGATGAGGTTTGGCTGATCCATTTGGGCATGTCCGGACGTGTGACCATCCAAGGGGCAAAGGTGGGGGCATTTTACCAAGAAATCACGCCGCTGGAAAAGCACGACCATGTGGTGATCGACCTTATGGGCGGGGCGCGGATTGTTTACAATGACCCCCGACGTTTCGGGGCAATGGATTTG
>CAZBBZ010000539.1:0-1925 GCA_964489925.1 uncultured Rhodobacterales bacterium | reverse complement strand
ATACATAATTTCCCGCCGATGCGTGGCCGCACCTTCGGCAACAAAGGCGTCTTCAGCCGCGCGCGAATGGACCAATATCGCATCCACATCACCTGCACGCCCAAGTTTCAGCGCTTGCCCCGTACCCACTGCCAGCAAGCGCACATCCACATCAATATCGGCCTTGATGCGCGGCACCAAAACATCCGCAAGACCAGAGTTTTCAAACGAGGTCGTAACGGCAAGCTTCATGGTTTCACCCGCTTGCGCCAATGACCCCAAAAGGCAGATCATGCCTATGAAAATGATCCGTATCATCCCACAATATCCCCTTTCAAAAACGCCGTTGCTTGGGCTGTTTGCGGACCTTCAAAGAAAGCGCGCGCATCGCCACGTTCATGGATTTTTCCATCCAACAAAAACAAAACCTGATCCCCCAGCCGCCTCGCTTGCCCCATATCATGAGTTGCCAAAACCAGCGCGGTGCCGCTTGCGCGCGCCTCTTGCAGAACATCTTCAATCACCCGCATGGATTGACTGTCCAGCGCCGCACTTGGTTCGTCAAGAAACAACATCTTCGGTTCGCCGATCAAGGCGCGGGCCAGCGCTAGTTTCTGCCGCTCCCCCCCCGAGAGCGCAAGGGCGGAGCGGTCTAACATCTCGCCCAGCCCCACCCGATTTGCCCAAGTTTCAGCACGCGCACGGGCCGCTTTGCGCGCACCGCCACGCAACAATAGCGGATAGGCGATATTTTCAAGCACAGAGCGGCGCAGCATGATCGGCTGCTGGAACACAAAGGCCTGTTCAGCCCGCGCTGTATCAAGCGGGCAAGCCCATGTGATCGTCCCTGCGTGCAAACGCGCCGTGCCATGCAGCATGGCCAAAAGCGATGATTTACCGGACCCGTTGGGACCAATCACCACCGTGGTGCCCTGCCCGTCAAAATCCAAATCGACCGGACCAATCAGGATCTTGCCGCGCCGCTTTGACGTGGCCCCCCGCACGGTTAAGGGAAACAGGCTCACCAGCGTCCCTCCACTTCTGTACGGCCCAACCAATGGATCGCCAGATTGATCAGAACCGCGAGCGCAATCAGCACAAACCCCAGTCCCAGCGCCAAGGCAAAATCACCCCGCCCGGTTTCCAGCGCAATGGCCGTGGTCAAGACACGGGTCAGATGTTCAATATTGCCGCCCACGATCATGATCGCACCGACTTCGCCAATGGCGCGCCCAAACCCGGCCAAACCAGCAGTCAAAAGCGACCGGCGCGCATCCCACAAAAGGGTGCGCATCTTTTGACCTTGCGTGACGTTCATCGAAATCAGCAGATCGTGATACTCGGTCCATAATTCGCGCAAAGCTTGATGTGCGATGCTGGTGATCAGCGGTACGATTATAATGACCTGCGCGATAATCATGGCCGTGGGCGTGAACAGCAGGTCCAAGATACCAAATGGGCCGGACCGAGACAGCAACACGTAAACAAGCAGCCCAACCACCACCGGGGGCAGCCCCATCAGCGCGTTTACAACCGCAATCACAAACCGTCGCCACGCGAAACGCTTCGTGGCCAAAAGAGCAGCGATGGGAAAAGCGATGAGCGAGGCAATCGCAAGCGCCGTTATGGTCACGCGCAAAGAGCGCGCAGTTATTTCAATCAGCTCTGCGTCAAGCGAAACCACAAGGCGCAGCGCTTCATATAAACCGTTCCAAAGATCGTTCATGCGGCAATCGCTGCGGCCGTATCAAAGGCGCTTTGCGGTATTGAAATTGTCACGTTTGTCCCTCTCGCAAAAGACAGAACAATTCGCGGGGATAGTTTCAAGCCAAAACGACAATCAAGCAGCCCAGACACTGTCTGGGCTCGATCATCGGCAAGGCTAGAAAAATTTGGAGCGGGCGATGAGATTCGAACTCACGACCTAAACCTTGGCAAGGTTTCGC
>CAZBBZ010000538.1:0-1928 GCA_964489925.1 uncultured Rhodobacterales bacterium | reverse complement strand
CAGTGTTTTGCCGTCTTCCAAACCACTCAAACGCACCTCATAGCTGCCCGCCACAACATCATCAAAGCTGTAGCGACCACTGGCGTCGGTTTGTGTGACGCGAACCATTTCCGCGGCCTCGTTGACCAGCAAGACATCCGTGATTGGCCCGCCGGTCTCGTAGTTGTTTACACCATCGCCATTTGCATCTTCAAACAGACGACCAGCAACAGAACCCGTTTCGGGTTCGGAAGTTATGGGTTGAGGCGTCAGTCCCGCCGTAACTTGAAGCCCCGCATCAACATTTGAAACCGTGTTTCCACCGCGAATTTCGAAAGAGGCAGTCACCCCGTCGCCATCGGCAATAGTCCAGACGTCGCTGTCAATTTGGTCATTGCTGCCAGTGTTTCCACGCGCGAATTGATAGGCGCTGGAAACGAGGCCGAACTCCACACCATACCAACCGTCACGCAACCCATCGAAGGAATAGGAGCCGTCAGCTTCAGTACGGGTCGTTGCAACCACTTCGCCGCTTTGCATCAGGCGAACCTCTGCACCGACCACGTTGTTGTCACTCGCGCTTTCGGTGTTAGAGCCGTCTGTGTCAAAAAAGTAGCTACCCGTTAAAGCGCCGTTTGCACTTTCTTGAATTGGGACTGGAGGGGGTGTCGTTGCAGATACGGCTTGAAGGCCCGCATCCACATTGGACACAGCGGTGCCGTTTGAGACGTCCACGAAACTTGAAAGGCCAGAGCCATCCGCGTTGATTTTCCAAACATCACTGTCGATATTGTCGTTTGATCCAACGCCCGTGCGGGCAAAATCGTAGCCAGCGACATATTCAAATTGCACCGCGTAGCTGCCGTCGGCCAAGCCGGTGAATGTGTAGTTGCCAGCGCTATCTGTGGTGGTGGTCGCAATGATTTCATTGCCTAGGACGAGTGAAACAGTCGTGTTCGCAACGCCGCTGTCGGAGGCATCCTGTTTGTCCGAATTATTGGCGTCATAAAAGTAACGCCCCTTCAGAGTACCTACAGCATTTGCAGCGCTGCCCGTTGTCGGCGCGGTTTCGATTTCGGAAGATGTGCGCGTGATCCCGGCATCAACGTCGCTGACATAGGCACTACGGGCCACATAAAACGTACCCGAGATCCCGTCACCCGCCGCGTCAACTTTCCAAACGTCGCTGTCGTCTTTTTCGTGCTCGCCGACCCCGGTCTTAACAAAGCGGTCATCGTCAAAGATTTTTTCGAATTTGACGTAGTGATAGCCCTGATCAACGTTGTTGAACCGGTAGTTTCCCGCCTCATCCGTTGTTGTTGTACCCACCAAGGTAGAGCCGTTGTACAAAAAGACCTTGGCGCCAGCGACGCCGCCGTCGCTCGAATCTTGGGTTTCAGAGCCGTTGAGATCAAGAAAATAACGGCCGCCTACTGTAGACATGCAAAGAGGTCCTAAAAAGTGCCTTGGACCAGCTGTGGTCGCATTGGCGGTGACTTGGTTTCTCTGCAGGCCTTACCTAAAGGTTAACTGGGCGAACACAGCCCAATTACTTCAGTCGCGGGCGTAGGCGGCTTCTTGCACACCGCTTTTAAGCGAGATGTCGCGTGGCCCCCGATGGTCACGCTTTTGTCATAAGAAATGCCGTTACGTTGGTCGCGAATTCGATGAAAAAATTCCTTTACCTGCGCCCAAGCAGTACCTTGGCGGCGAGCGCTTCAATAAGGTGCGTCTTCAGGACTGGATGACCGGAACAACCCAAGTATTCCGCTACAGCGATTGTATGAAATTGAGAAAAAAGGCGGGGTGGCGGAGACGAAGTCCGCAACACTAAATCTATAAGCAATTGTTAAATATAAATTAAATGTATCACCAAAAATATTATACCACAAAAAATACCACGCTAGAGTCAGAAAGCTGGTCTATTGAACTGTGCCATATCTGGATGT
>CAZBBZ010000537.1:0-1929 GCA_964489925.1 uncultured Rhodobacterales bacterium | reverse complement strand
AAATGGCCCAAAAACACCAGAAATCGAGCTCAGCGCTCTATGATACGAATGATGACGTTCAGCGCGACGAGAGACGCACTCACCCTAACAACTGGCCGCCTGCGATCCCTGCCGCCTTGCGGTCAAAGGTGACAACCCGTGATGCCCCCGCATCCAAACAGCCTAAGATGATCATAGCATCCGCAAAGCCCGCCTGCCCTTCTCGGTACAGCCCTAGCGCGCGCCCTGTGCAGTCTGCGGTCTCAACGACCAGTTCTCGGGCAGAGAGCAGACCTTCTATTGCGGCCACTATGCGCTCTAAAGGCAGTTTATATGCCCGCTCTAACACCCAGACAACTTCCACCATCACCTCTCGCGCGATGAACCCTGGCGCATCTGCGGTGAGGCTTTCAAAGAAGGCATTGGCGAGCGAGGACTGCTTAGGATCATCCTGCGTTAAAAACCGAATAATAACGTTGGTATCGACACCGATCACTGGTCAGAACCGGAGGCACCTTGCGCGACGGCCGCATCCATGTCGTCCAGCGAGACGGGCGTGCGGCTATTCTTTAGCATACCCTTCAAGTCAGCCACTGCACGTACCGGCAAAATGCGGACATGCGCGCCCTCAACAACATAGCGGATCCGATCGCCCGGCTGCAGGTCCAGCGCGGTTCGAATGTCCCGAGGCAATGTGGTCTGGCCTCGGTCCGTCACAGTGGATTCTTGCATGTTCGGCCTTTCCAATACGGAGCTGAATTGAATGACAAACTACACATTGCATTATTTTTTGTCAATATGCATTACTTTTGTAAGAGTGCCCACAGATGCCTGATAAGACACCCTCCATCCACAAGGCCATACCAGTGGTTCTGCCGCGACCACCCTGCCCCGGCTATCCTTACTTTTGAGCATCCGTAGGCTGGGTTACAATTTGTTGAAAGTTAGAAACTTTGCCACGAGAGCACCTCAACCTTCGCAATCAACTTTGTATATATTGAAAGTTCAGCAACCTCGCTTATACTACCCAGTAGCATAATACGATAGGAGCCCGCCCATGTCGGTCAAAGCCTCAATCTCAATCTCAGAACAGCAAGACGCATTCGCAAGAGACTTGGTCGCACAAGGCCGCTTCCCAAGCGTTAGCGCCGTCGTTCAGCAAGGACTTGAAATGATGCGAACAGCTTCAGCCAAAGACGAGGCCGAACTCGCAGTACTGCAAGCATTCTTTAAAGATCGATCACAAGGGCAGTTTCAAACCGTAAATGAGGCCAAGGCTTCAGCATCCAGCATGATCGCGCGAAAGCGCGCCCAGAGCAATCTGTGAAACAAGTCTTCACTGTTAGGCTTTCGATCGATGCCAATGACGATCTAGAACACCTATTTGATCACCTTCATGAAAGCTATCTTGCTTTCGGTGACCCTCCAAAACGCGCATTTGACCGTGCTGCTGCCCGAATTGAAGCTGCGTTGGACAAGGTTTCAGATCTTGGCGCAGCTCCCTATCAAGGCACGCTTTGGTCCGAAGTCCTTCCCTCCCTTCGTTGGGTGACTAAGGATCAGGTGGTGATTTACTTCACCATTGACGATGAAGGCGCCTGCGTATCCGTTTTGGCAGTCTTCTTCGGCGGACAAGACCACAAGCGACACATGCTCGATCGTATTTTGGGACGAAACAACCCATGACTTCCGCTAGCCCGCCCATCCACAAAGTCATGCCTGTGGTTCTGCGCAACCGCCCTGCCCCGGCGATCCTTGCCTTTGAGCATCCGCAGGCTGGGTTTCAATTTGTTGAAGGCACCATTGAAGATGGGGAACGCCCCGATGTTGCCGCCCGCCGTGTGCTACTTAAACAGAGCGGGCTGCAGGCGGGCTTGGTCACAAAACTTGGTGTAAGCGATGAAGTTGAGCCGGGTGAGCGCTGGCATATCTTTGAGGCAGAGGTCAGCA
>CAZBBZ010000536.1:0-1939 GCA_964489925.1 uncultured Rhodobacterales bacterium | reverse complement strand
GTTCAGGCATTATGCACCAAGAAATGCCGCGCGGGTCTCAAAGCGGTAAAATGCATGGGTTCCAGCTTTGGGCCAACTTGCCGTCACGGCTGAAAATGACTGCGCCGCGCTATCAAGACATCCAAGGCAGCGATATCCCTGAGATTATTGATGACGACGGAACCAAGGTGAAAATCGTCACGGGCTCTTTTTGGGGCAAACGTGGCCCAGTGGATGGGATCGCGGCTGATCCGCTTTATCTCGACATTTCCGTGCCGCCGAACACCACGAAACACCTACCCGTCGACACCTATGCCAACACATTCGCCTATGTTTTCGCGGGCGCGGGCAATTTTCGCGATGCCTCAAACCCCTACGGCGTGCGCGTCGAAAAAGAGGTTGGTGGCGAAGAGATCAATATCCGCGATCTCTCTGGCAATCGCACCTTGGTCAACTTTGATCGCGGCAATGAAGTCGTGGTGCGTGCAGGCCCAGAAGGCGTGCGTTTCTTGCTGATTTCTGGCCAGCCTTTGCAAGAGCCCGTGGCGTGGCATGGCCCGATTGTTATGAACACGCGCGAAGAGCTTTTGGAAGCCATGAGTGACCTAAAAAATGGCACATTCATTCGCGATCAACGCGACTAAACCCTCATCATAAGAGACGCAGGCGTAAGGGGGCGATGGTTCTTCCCCTTGCGCCGCTTTTATGGTCTACTCACGCCAAGAAAAGCCCCGCAAGAGGGCAGCATAGGCGAAACAGGCATGATGAACCAGAAAGCATTTTTGCGCGCTTTGATCCCAAGCTTATGGGCTGGTCTTTGCTGTGCTGCGTTCGTTTTTGTGACGCCAGCGCCGCTTGCAAGCGCGCAAGACGCAGCCCAAAGCCCGACAATTGAAGCCGCGCCCGCACGCATTCAAAACAAAGCCACCCAAGGCCCCGTCACCAACCTGCCCCTGCCGCGATTTGTGTCGCTTAAGGCAGATGAGGCAAATTTGCGCCGTGGCCCTTCGCTTAATCACCGCATTGATTGGATTTTCCAGCGAAAGGGATACCCGCTTGAGGTCATTGCGGAATATGGACATTGGCGGCGCGTGCGCGATTTGGATGGCGCGAGCGGTTGGGTGCACTACTCCCTAATTTCGGGCGTGCGCATGGGGCTGGCCAATGCGGAGCTTGTAGATATCTTCGCGCGGCCTGAAAATGGCGCGCGTGTTGAGGCGCAGGCGCAAAAAGACGTTTTATTACGGTTGCATGCGTGCGATGTTTCTTGGTGTCGCGTGTCTGCCGACGGCCACAAAGGATGGGCGCTCAAAAGCGACATCTGGGGCGTGCGCAGCGATGAGGTGTGGGAGTAAAGAATGCAGCCGATCAAATCACCGCTTACCTTGAAGATGATCCCCAAGGGGACGAAATCTTGTATCTTCCACGGCTATGGTGGCTGGTATCAAACGCTGACGTCTGGCACCCATGAGGTCTTCCCGAAGATCAACGATATTTTGATCAAGGACGGGCTGGACGTCTATTGTGTGCAAGGCGACAGCAAACTGTCGAAATCCCTGCTGGAACGCGATCACCTGCATATCATCGTTGGCGGCCCGCCGCTGTACGGCCCGACGATCTTGCACCTGCACCCCTCCCATATCTGGGGCTTTTGGTATTTGGATGAGCTTGGCCATGGCTGGCATTCCTCGCAGCGTTTCTCACAGTTTAATCCCCAAGAGAGCGACCCGCGCAAATCACGCTTTTTCTTTGATGGCGTGTGCAGCTTTATGCTCACGGAAAACGTCTCAAAACAGCCGCAAGAGCCGCGCATGGAAGCACCGCTGCGCCCTGCCTTCGCAACGATTTTGTGTTCGGAAAACGGGCTAGAGCTAGACCCGCGTCGTGATTTCATCAGCCTTGAGCACGTGATCGCAACGACAGCCCGTAAGGCAAATGGCGACCTCGTTTACGTTAAACC
>CAZBBZ010000535.1:0-1945 GCA_964489925.1 uncultured Rhodobacterales bacterium | reverse complement strand
AATCCTCAGCCAGCCCATAAAGCAGATTCATCGTTTCACTGGTGATGAGGTTCTTGGAATAGTCCAAAAGGATCCCGTCGCACTCTTGCGAAAAGCGATCAAAGCGGGCGCTATCTTCGGCAAACAGTTCGCGCAATGAACGTGTTTCCATCGACGCTGCATGCGCTTGCAGTCGGCGCCAGTTTTCAAATTGGGTTGGCGTCGTCATAGGATCCCTCCAGCATCATCAAGTCTGGGCCGCAAACAAGCAGATCACCCGAAAAAACGCACGCCATAATCGATAAGGCAATCCACATTGATCTGGATCAATGTGGGCAGGACAGACCACGGCTAAGTTGCTCTCGAACTTTAAAAAGTTCCCCTGACCCTTTTCGATTATTAGCCGGGCTTCGTGCCCGGCTTTCTTTTTTATCCCCTCTCCCTGACTTGCCTTTCATCTCCTAACATCGCATGCAAACCCAGCTGACGGTTGCTGCAGAGTGGTAGGTAGAATGACAGGAAATGAAGGCGGGTTGGAAAAAGGTCTTTTTCGACATCAAGCCGATGACCTCATACGCTGCTGGTGGCCGCAGGGTGATGACAGCTATATCCGCTATCATGATGAAGAATGGGGCCGACCGGTTTCAGATGATCGCCGTCTGTTCGAAAAGATCTGCCTTGAGGGGTTTCAGTCGGGCCTTTCCTGGCTGACCATCCTGCGCAAGCGCGATAACTTCCGCAAAGCCTTCGCTGGGTTCGATGCCGAAAAGATTGCCCGCTTTGGCGACAAGGAAGTCCGGGAACTTCTCGGCAATGCCGGCATTGTTCGACACAAGGGCAAGATCCTCTCCGTTATCAATAATGCGCAAAAGCTATTGGAAATGCTGGAGAAGGAGAGCAGTTTCGCGGCCTATATATGGTCATTCGAGCCGCCAGCGGACGAACGCCCCGAGGCATTTAATTACAAAAACCTTGCCGCACTCGGCAAAACAAAATCCTCAACACGCCTGTCGAAGGATCTCAAAGCAAGGGGGTGGTCTTTTGTCGGTCCAACGACCGCTTATGCCTTCATGCAATCGATGGGCATGGTCAATGATCACCTGGAAAAATGCTGCATGCGCGACACAATTGACAAGGCAAGAGCCGCATTCGCCCGTCCCGTTTGAAATTGCTGTTTTCTCTATTTTAAAACCTACCTATTAGGTTGCGCTCCTCATGTTATCGTTTTGGATCTGCGAAGAATGAATGATATGCCGGCACACGATCTCGATAGACGCTCCCTCGATGAGGAGGGCTTCCGCAAGGCAATTCTTGGCAAACTGATTTACAGTGTCGGCAAAGACCCAAAGAGTGCCACCACGCATGACTGGTATTTTGCCACCGCCCTTGCCGTGCGTGACCGAATGCTTGACAGCTGGATGGAAAATCCGACCGCTGCAGACAAGAAACAGGTCTGTTATCTGTCGCTTGAGTTTCTCATTGGCCGCCTCCTCGCCGATAGCCTACGTAATCTCGGTTTGATGGAGATCGCCGAAGCAGCGCTATTGAAGCTCGGCGTCGAACCTGAAAAAATTATCAAGATCGAACCGGACGCAGCTCTTGGCAATGGCGGCCTTGGTCGCCTTGCCGCCTGTTTTATGGAAAGCATGGCCAGCATTGGCGTGCCCGCTTTCGGTTACGGTATCCGCTATCAACATGGCCTGTTCAAACAGGGTTTGAGCGACGGCTGGCAGGTTGAGCGCCCCGAAGACTGGCTTGCCTTTGGCAATCCATGGGAATTTGAGCGCTCTGATGCGATCTATCCTGTCCGCTTTTACGGCCGCATCCGCGAGGAAGTCGATGAAGACGGCCAATTACATCACCATTGGGAAGGCGGGCACCGCGTTCTCGCCGTAGCCTATGATACAGCCGTTGTCGGCTGGCAGGCCACCCACACCAACACACTCCGCCTCTGGCAGGCGCAAAG
>CAZBBZ010000534.1:0-1965 GCA_964489925.1 uncultured Rhodobacterales bacterium | reverse complement strand
TGGATTGGAAGCCGATGGGCTTTTCGCCCTCGGATATGGAGTTTCACAAGACCAAAGAAACCGCCGCGCGCGAGATTGCTTTGGCCTTTGGTGTGCCGCCGATGATGCTGGGGTTGCCCGGTGACAATACCTATTCGAACTACCAAGAAGCCAACCGCGCGTTTTACCGGCTGACGGTTTTACCGCTGGTGGGCAAGGTTGCGGCGAGTTTTTCTGGCTGGCTTGGGAATTGGTACGGGCCGGATCTGACCCTAAAGCCCGACCCGGACAACATCCCGGCCTTGGCCGTTGAGCGTGAGGCGCAGTGGAAGCGCGTGGCGAGCGCAGATTTCTTAAGCGATGACGAAAAGCGGGTGCTTCTTGGATTGCCACCAAGGGCCACAGAAAAATGAGCGATGAACCACCGCGCAAAAAGGTTGGGTCGCGTTATCTTTACGAACCCTTTGATGTGGCATCTGCGCGGGTCGAGACCTTTGAAAAGGTCATGGAAGAACGATGGAAGGGCCTAGAGCGGCGTCTTGAAACCATCGAGGATATGTTGGAGCGGCTTGAAAAGCGGCTTTGGCTAGCGGTTTACGGCGTGGTCGCGCTGTTTATATCGCAGACCGTTTATTCGCTGCTGCAAGCGAACGCCCTTTAGGGGCGCAGTCCAAAAAGGAACCACAAAATGACCTTACCAACTGCGGCGCTCGGCGCGCCGGAGACTAAATTCGTGCAACTTGGTCAGCAAATTGGCTTGAAGGACGAAAACCGGATTGTTGGCTATGCCTCGTTGTTTGGATCAGCCGATCAGGGCGGCGATGTGGTGGAGGCTGGGGCCTATGCCGCGTCGCTGGCGCGTCTAAAAGAAGCCGGGCGGGGCGTGAAAATGCTGTGGCAGCATGACCCGAGCCAGCCCATCGGGGTGTGGGACACGGTGCTTGAGGACAAGAAGGGTTTGTATGTGTCCGGGCGCATATTGCCGGAAGTGCAAGCCGGGCGCGAGGCTTTGGCACTGCTCAAGGCCGGGGCCATTGACGGGCTGTCGATTGGCTATCGCACCATTCAAGCGAGCAAGACCACGGGCGGTGGGCGCGCCTTGAAAGAAATTGATCTTTGGGAGGTTTCATTGGTGACGTTTCCAATGCTTCCCGAGGCGCGTGTGCATAAGGCATCATCAGATGATGATGCGGCGCTCGCGCAGGCTCTGGCGGATGTATTTTCATCGGCCAGTACAATGCTGGCGCGCGAGTGACGTCAGAACATCCCCCTAAAACCATGAGGACCAAAGATGGGTAATTCCGAGACCAAAACCCAGTCTACGTCGCTTGCGCCTGCTCAGGAAGTCAAGTCGGCGATGGCCGGATTTTTGAATGATTTCAATTCATTTCAAGCTGAACTTAAGACGCGACTGAAAGAACAGGAAAGCCGTTTGACCATGCTGGATCGTAAGCAACAAAGTTTTGACCGCCCCACGCTATCCCACAGTGCGGATACGGATGCGCCGCATAAGAAAGCCTTTGCCGCCTATTTGCGCTCTGGTGATGATGATGCGCTGCGCCATGTGGATTTGGACGAAAAGGCACTGAATGTCGCCGTGTCCGCAGAAGGGGGCTATTTGGTTGATCCCCAAACGGCGGATCAGATCGCCAGCGTGTTACATTCCTCGTCTTCGATCCGCTCGATTGCCAATGTGGTGCAGGTGGAAGCGACTGCGTTTGATGTGCTGATTGACCATTCGGACATTGGTTTTGGGTGGGCCAGCGAAACGGGCAATGCGACGGAAACCAGCACGCCGCAAATTGATCGTGTGTCGATCCCGCTGCATGAATTGTCGGCCTTGCCCAAAGCCTCGCAACGGCTGCTCGATGATAGTGCTTTTGACGTGGAAGGTTGGCTTGCCGGGCGCATTGCGGATCGGTTCGCACGCGCTGAAGCTGCGGCCTATATCGCAGGCGATGGTAGCGACAAGCCGACTGGGTTTTT
>CAZBBZ010000533.1:0-1970 GCA_964489925.1 uncultured Rhodobacterales bacterium | reverse complement strand
GATACCAACAGCCATGTCCATGACATTGCCCTTGGCGATAAAATCTTTGAATTCATTTAGCATTTTTGTCTCGTCCCTTGTCGGTTGAACCGAATTTTTGTGTTAAACGCGTATATCCAATACCGAAAACTAGCATAAGATCAACCGTAACTATTGCCCTTGACGTAATAGTCCGTCGGTTTGTCCTGTTGCATCCTTTACAACGCGTCTAAGGGTGCCGCTAACAGTCGGAAAACCATCCTAACAGGGGGAAAAACGCCATGAAGTTGTCAGAACATCCGATCACAAACCGTTGGCCTGCCACGGATGACACCGTGATTCAGCTTTATTCGCTGCCGACACCAAACGGCATAAAAGTGTCCGCGATGTTGGAAGAAACCGGCCTGCCCTATGAGGCGCATTTGGTCAATTTTTCGACCGACGATCAGATGACCCCAGAGTTTCTGTCGCTCAATCCAAACAATAAAATCCCTGCAATCATCGACCCCAATGGCCCGGACGGGAAACTGTTAGGGTTGTTTGAGTCCGGCGCAATTTTGATCTATCTGGCTGAAAAAACAGGGAAATTTCTATCCACGGACCCTGCTGCACGCATTGAAACCCTTCAATGGCTGATGTTCCAAATGGGCGGCGTTGGCCCCATGTTTGGCCAGCTTGGGTTCTTTTACAAATTTGCAGGTGCGCAAATGGAAGATAAAACACCTCGCGATCGTTATGGGAATGAAACGAAACGCCTTCTGGGTGTGCTTGATGATCGACTATCCGCACGCAAGTTCATTATGGGCGACGATTATACCATCGCCGACATCGCCATCTGGCCTTGGATTCGGTCTCTGAACTTCTATGGCGCCGAGGACTTTGTGGACCTTCCCAGTTTCAAAAATGTGGTCCGCTGGTATGAGGAATGCGCTGCACGTCCAGCAAGTCAAAATGCGATAAATATTCCAGCGCGCTCGTAATCGCGGGCTCAAATTATAAGAATAGTCGGCGGCTCTAGGTCTTTAAGCCGCCGATTACCGAATCATAGTAACCGTCAAGCGCTACGCCGCCAGCCGATACCCACCGCTTTCCGTGACCAAAATGCGTGCATTCGACGGATCGGGTTCGATCTTTTGACGCAGGCGATAAATATGGGTTTCAAGCGTGTGTGTGGTCACGCCCGCATTATAGCCCCAAACCTCATGCAGTAGCGTATCGCGCGGCACGATGGCGTCATTGGCCCGGTACAAAAACTTCAGAATGTTGGTTTCTTTTTCGGTCAGGCGCACTTTGCGGTCGGCCTCATCCATCAGCAGCTTCATGGCTGGCTTGAATGTATAGGGCCCAATCGTAAAGACAGCATCTTCGCTTTGCTCGTGCTGGCGAAGCTGCGCGCGGATGCGAGCCAGAAGTACCGGAAACTTGAAAGGCTTGGCGACATAATCGTTCGCACCAGCATCCAGACCCAGAATGGTATCCGCATCCGTCGTGTGGCCGGTGAGCATGACAACCGGGCATTTCACGCCCTGCTTGCGCATCAGGCGGCACAGCTCGCGCCCGTCCATATCATCGAGCCCAACATCGAGAATCACGAGGTCATAAAGCGACTCTTTGGCCTTATCGAGAGCCTCAGCACCGTTTGAAGCTTCAAAAACATCAAACTCTTCGGTCATCACCAATTGATCGGCAAGCGCTTCGCGCAGGTCCAGATCATCATCGACCATCAGGATTTTTTTGAGCTGGCTCATGGACTTCTCCGTATCAAAACGCTGCTTTTGACCGAGATGTGACACAAAAATGCAGTTCTGCAAGCGTGCAGGCGCAACTCTCACGTGCCTGTGTCCGCAGAGCGGGCTATGTTTCACTTCCGCGTGGTTTGGCCTTAGGCTAGGTAACAGTCATGGGCTTGGAACCGACATTCACGGAATTGCTGGGGCGTATGCGCGCCGACTTGCGTATGGGGCTGCCTGTCGCGCTGGTGGATGCTGGGG
>CAZBBZ010000532.1:0-1975 GCA_964489925.1 uncultured Rhodobacterales bacterium | reverse complement strand
CGGACGCCGCCAAAGCTGCATCAGATGCCGCAAAGGCCGCCAATTTCATATGCAACGCAGATGGAACATCCAGACCGCGGAAGTCCAACACGCGACCGCTGTCTGCAAAGACTGATTTCACTTGATCGGTCACATGGGTCGCGGCAGGAATGACCACGTTCAAATCCTTAATCTCAGATTTCAGCTTGGCTATGGTCTCAAGAAAAATCTCGCCATGCCGTTCCACTTCACCCCGTCGCGAGCCCGGTAGAACACATAACTGCGGCACATCACCCGGAATGTCGTGTTGGTCGCGAAACTCTAAAGCCTCCGCCTGAGAGATAATCGGCTGCTTGGAAACCGGATGACCAACAAAATCGCAACTCATCCCCGCCGCTTGCATGTAACTTGGCTCAAACGGCAACAGCGCCAATACATGGTCCACCGTCTTGGCCATTTTATCTGCGCGCTTGGGCCGCCACGCCCACACCGAAGGCGCAACATAATGAACGCAAGGCACGGCTTGGGCCGCTTTCACCCGCTTGGCGACACGAAGGCAAAAATCGGGGCTGTCGATGGTGATAAGAACGTCAGGCTTGAACGCAATCGCCGCATCAGCCGTTTCCCGAATTCTGCGCAACAGCGTCGGCAGTTTTGGCAAAACTTCGGTCAATCCCATGACCGATAATTCCGACATTGGAAACAAAGGGGCCAGCCCTTGGTTCACCATCGTATCGCCACCGATGCCTTGAAACTCAATTTCCGGGGAAAGCGCCTTAAGATCGGTCATCAACTGACCGCCCAACTGGTCACCAGAGGGTTCGCCTGCCACAATGAATGCCCGCAGGCGCGAGGTCATAGACCCGTTCCGGGACGCCTAGACCAAATGAACAGACCCGCCTCATCCGCTAGTCGAATAACGTCTGCGCGGGCCAATACCAACACCGCACCCGCCTCTATCACGATGCCACTCAAGCCGATTTCTTTGGCCTTAAGAACCGTTGTCGGCCCAATCGCTGGCAAATCAACGCGCCAATCTTGTCCCGGTTTCGGCGCTTTATACAAAATGCCCTTGGTCCCATCCGCATCGGGCAAATATCGCGCACTTCCCCCAACAACCCCATCCAGCAATCGGTCCGTGCCTTGAATGGACTCAACCCCCAAGCAAATACCTTGGCCAACAATGGCGGCTTGACCAACGTCCAACGCGCCTAGCGCTGTTACAATTTCCACCGCGCGCAAAATATCTTCGCTCTCGGCAGAGCCCGCGCGGTTTTTCGTTAGATACCCCGGACCCACCGTAAGGTTTTGCAAAATTTCATGGGCCGCCACCACGTCGAAACCTTCGTTCTCAAAGGTCTCGATAATGACGCGCAACGTGGCATCATCCCCTTTTTTCAACGCAGGCAAAAGCCGCGCGGAAAGCTTCGCAAATTTCGTATCGAATTTGAGCGGGTTCAAATTTGGCCGCGCCATGCCCCCTGCAAAGACGACTTTCGTGCAGCCTTCGTCTTTCATCGCCCGAAACATAGTGCCGATTTTTTCGAACTCGGCCTCTATGGTGGGGTGCCCATCCACCCAAGTCAGCGGAACACGTTTGAAGGTCACGACGCGATAGTTTTCGCCCCTTGCAGCCGCATCTTCGGCCAACATCTTGGGCAGCAACCCATTGCCCGCAACAATGGCAAGCGCAGGGGCGTTAGTCATCGGACTGGCAAAACGCGCGATCGCTTTCGCCCATTACAAACTGCACAACTTCTTGCACAAGCGGGTTGTCCGCCTCTGAAATGCCGACCTGCTTAACCCGCTCTTTGAAGGTGCTATCGCCTTTAATGATGCCCTTGAACGCCGCCCGCAGCCCACCGATTTGCTGCTTTTCAACACCGCGTCGTTTCAGGCCAACAAGATTAAGCCCCGCAAGTTTCGCCGCATCACCCATCACGGTGCCAAAGGGAATAACATCAGCAGATACCGCAGACAGCATGCCGATCATCGC
>CAZBBZ010000531.1:0-1987 GCA_964489925.1 uncultured Rhodobacterales bacterium | reverse complement strand
TGGCGGCCATCTTGTCGATCACGGCCTTTAGCTGTGCTTTTGGCTCTTTGGCGCGATGCGAGCGGCCAAGATGCGCGCGCGTTGCAAGCGCGGCAAGATCATAGCCGGGACGTTTCGGACAAGGTCCAGATGAAAAGTAAGGTCGCGCAGGCAAATGCTGCGGCTTTGTAGGGAGGCTCATTGACGGCTCCATCGTCGGGGCGAGTTTCCTGAGCGCGCCCCCGTTCGCCCTAGCCGAAAGACGTGCCCAGTGACCGGATACTGTGGGCTGCACGCTCAATCAAGGGTCGGATTGTCGCAAATGCGCAAATATTAAGCAAAACTGGCCCAGATGCCACAAAAGGAGGGACATTGTTTGCATTTCTTTGGTCCAAAAATATCCAATCCCGCCCGCGCCACAAACGCTACAAACTTAAACAGGCGCAAACAGGTCGTGCGGGGCTAAACACGATAGCCAGCGGTAAGCCGGGCACGCCCCAAAAAACAAAGGCGCGCGCAAACAAATGCACGCGCCTTAAACAAACCCGAAGTTTCAATAACACTCTGAAACGTAATGCCTTTATCAGTTGGCAAAGAACGGTCGCCGCGCTTCGCTTTGCGCCTCGGCTTGGGTCATGCCGATATCTTCCAACTCATAAGCCGACAGACCCGCCAGACGTTTGCGCGTCACATGATTGCGGTGCCAGAGCGCATAGCGCGCCGCCGTATTTACAAGCACCACACTAAGCGTGGGCAGTTTTGCAGTTGTATTAAGATCAAACAGTAGTTCAGTTGTTGTTTTCGCGGACATTATGGACCTCCTTCCCGCAATTTGTACCAAATCATTTTGATACAATAATCGTATCTTGTATTTTTTGCTACAATATCAGCAAACTAATTGGTACAAAAACATTGTCATGGATACAAAATCGATTCTCTCTCTCGAAACGCGCAGCGGTCCCAAATACCGGCGCCTGTTTGATGCCATTGAAAGCGCGATCCGCGTGGGCTTGCTGAAACAAGGGGCCAAGCTGCCCCCGGTGCGCGAGTTGGCGTTTCAGCTTGGCATCACGCCGGGTACTGTTGCGCGGGCCTATCAACTGGCCACCGACGAAGGTCTGCTGGATGCCACCGTGGGGCGCGGCACGTTTGTGCGTGGCCGCGAGCGGACCTTGGCAGAGATTCCCGCGAATTTTGTTGCCTCTGCCCCAGAAGGCGAAGGTTTGAACTTTCGCAACGGGCATACGCCGGATTTGGGCCAGTCGCAGGTCATTGCCGAGTTGATCCAGAAAATTCTGACCGACACGCCGATAGATTTCGCGCAATATGTGCGCGACAGCGCTTTGAAACCTTGCCGCGATCTGGCGGGCTCTTGGATGCGGGGGCATGGCATCAAGGTTGATGATCGTGACGTGATCCTAACGCATGGTGCGCATAACGCGGTGGTCGTGGCCATGAGTGCGATTTTGCACGGGCGCGACCCTGTGGTGGCGACCACGAACCTTGTTTACCCCGGCTTTCGCCAATCGGCGCGGATTTCGCGCGCGCGCATGGTCGGCGTTGAAAGCGATGATGAAGGCATCATCCCCGAGGCGTTGGAAGCCATGTGTCTAAAAGAGCGCCCGCAGGTTCTGTTGATTTCGTCCAACGTGCATAACCCAACCTGCGTGCGCACGCCGATGCATCGCCGCGAAGCGATTGCGGATCTGGCCCAGCGCTATGACTTTCACATCATCGAAGACGATGTGTACGGCGTCCTAACCCCGGATCGCTTGCCCGGCTTTGACCATCTCTGCCCAGAGCGCACATGGCATGCCACCGCTTTGTCAAAATGCTTTGCGGCAGGGTTGCGGGTCGGCTTTTTGGCCTGTCCACCGGGCATGGGACAAACGGGGTTGCGGGTCATGCAAGGGATCAGCCTGTCGATTTCCATGCTGCTGACGCGGCTGGTGGAAATATTGCTGCGCGACGGCATTGCCGAAGATTATGCGTATCGCGTCCGCGCCGA
>CAZBBZ010000530.1:0-1994 GCA_964489925.1 uncultured Rhodobacterales bacterium | reverse complement strand
GCCGTCTTATGCCTTGTTCCGCAAAAGCTTTGAACTTGCGACGCTGCCAAGCACAATGCGCGCGCGGATCAGTGCTGACAGCCGCTATAAACTTTACATCAATGGCGGGCTGATCGGGCGCGGCCCGGTGCGCAGCCAACCGCGCCGCTTGCGCCAGGATACCTACGACATTGCCCCGCATCTGCGATCTGGGCAAAACACCATCGCCATAGAGGTCCTCTATTACGGGCGGGCCAATTCCACATGGATGCCTGCTGTCGGCAATGGCACGCTGGGGCGCAGTGGCATGGCTGTGTTTGAGGCCTGCTATGACGCGCTCGGTGAGCAACACTGGATCACCAGCGATGACACATGGTCCGCCCTTCATGGTGCCGGACAACGTGACGATGCCTATGACCCGAATGCCAGCGTTGTGGCCAGCGGCGTACCCGCACAAAGCTTCGATGCCCGCGCATACCCAGCGAACTGGCAAGCGCCTAGCTTCAACGATGCCGACTGGCTGAAAGCAAAAGTCATCATGCCCCTACACATGGGCGGCCCCGGCCGTGCACAACCGCCAGCTGATCCCTATGGCACCCTAAGAGGGCATGATCTGCCGCCAATGACAGAGGTGTCGATTGCCCCTGTTTCAATGAAAACACAGACTGTTTTTGGCAAAATAGACGTTGAACGCGCCCCACCTGCCGCACGGGTCGAAGCCTCGATCCTCTCGGGCGAGGTCATTGCGTCAGAAAACAACACGACCTTCCCACTACAGGCCGCGTGCGACGCCTCTCAGCATAGTCGGGTAATTCTGGACTTTGGGCGCATTGTTGCGGGCTTTGTTGATCTTTCGATTACAGCCGACCCCGGACAGCTGATCGACCTATCCTTTGACGAAGCCCCGATCACCATGCCCGCCCACTTTGGTGCACATGGTGGCATCCGCTACATCGCACGGGGCCATGAGGATCAGATCCAGAGCTTCGACCGCCAAGGCTTGCGCTATATCACTGTTATTTCCGACGGACCGTTCCAGATCACAGATTGCGAGGTTCAAGAAAGCCTCTACCCCTGGCAGCCCGGACCAAAGTTCCAAAGTTCTGACCCCGAGCTAGAGCAGCTTTATGAAGCCGGTAAACGTACCGTTGCACTAAACTCTTGGGATTGTTTTATCGACTGCCCAACCCGCGAACAACGCGCATGGACCGGCGACAGCATCGTGCACTTGATGACCCACCTTGTCGCCAATGGTGATTGGGAGCTTTGCTGGCACAACCTCGAACTCGTCGCCTCCCCCCGCTCAGACGGAATCTTGCCATTGTCTGTAGCGAGTGAGGGCGAATATGGCGAAGGATTTACGATCCCGGATTGGTCTTTGCATTGGCTGCACGGCGTCTATCTGATGTACCTCTATGACGGCAATAAAAAGCGTCTGCGCCCGCTGCTAAGCGTTGCGGAAAACATGCTGCGCTGGTTTACAGGTTCGCTTAGTCGCGACGGCTTGCTGCGCGACGTGCCGGAATGGTGCTTGCTTGATTGGTCAGCAACTTATGCCCGTGGACTATCTGCCCCCGTCAACGCCAGTTGGGCGCGGGGCCTGCGCGAGTTTGCCGAAATGGCGGCTTGGATGGGCGATCAAGGGCGTGCCGATTGGGCCAGTGGTCTCTGGAGCGACCTGCGCGATAGTTTCGACATTTTCTGGGACGAAGACCGCGGCATCTATGTCGATCACGTCATCGGCGCAGAGCGCCAAAGCGCTGCCAACCAAATCGCGACATCTATGGCTGTTGCCGCTGGGCTTGTCCCCCAGGACCGCCAAACAAGAGCAATGACCACTGCGACACAGAACTTGGTTGAACGCAGTTGGCTATTTGGCCCAGTTGACCCGAAAAACCCCGGCGCGCGCTTTGGGTCTGTGCTGACTTCGAACTTCACACCCGATTGGGATGTCGACACAGAAGTCGTTTCTGCCATGCCTTTCATGTCCTACGTCGTGCACGACGCGACAGCAC
>CAZBBZ010000529.1:0-2006 GCA_964489925.1 uncultured Rhodobacterales bacterium | reverse complement strand
GCAATGGAAGAATTTAATATCACGGTGAAGAACAACGCCGAAAATACCCGCTATGCCGCAGGCATGGCAAAAGCGGCAGATGAAAAATCGGAAAACGGGGAGGTTGTTGCCGCCAAAGCCGTCGCCGCGATGGAAAAGGTCGAGGAGAGTTCCAAGAAGATCAACGAGATCAACAACGTGATTGAGGCGATTGCCCTGCAAACCAATCTACTCAGCCTAAATGCCGCTGTTGAAGCCGCCCGCGCTGGCGAAGCTGGCCATGGTTTTGCGGTCGTGGCCTCCGAGGTCGGCACGCTCGCGCAGCGATCGGCGGATGCTGCAAAAGAAATCACCAAGCTTATCGTGGAAAGCTCCTCGGCGGTCGAAAATGGTGTCAAGCTGGTTAAAGAGACCGGGGCTGCGCTCAAGGATATCAACGAAGAGGTTGCGAAGGTTGCGTTTAAGCTCTCCGAAATCTCAACCGCCTGTGATGAGCAGACCCATGGCATCAGCGAGGTATCCGAAGCTTTGACAGAGGTGGATAGCAACACGCAATCAAATGCAATCATGGCGAACCGCACCTCAGAGAGCGTCAAGCAGCTGACCCGCTTGCTCCAGGAAGTGATCATGCAGCTAAGCGCTTTCGAAACAACCCAAAGATCGGCGAGTTCGGACAGTTGGGCCGCTTAACTTTGATCTGCATCATCCCGCTTTTTCACCACATTGGATAAGGTGCAAAAGGGGGACCCTCTATTACGCTACAGGCAAGTCAATGGGAGGTTGGGCGACCAAGATTTTGGCGCTCAAAGGAGCGCTTGCGAACCTCATGCGGTTCGTCCTGCTTCTTTCGGGCTACCGCTAGGACACTATCGGTGTGGCGCATTTGGTACATTCACGACAGGTCCAAAATAGAAGACGGGCGAAGGATCGAAGAAGTGAATTTGCGGTCTTCCGACTAGCCCCTTGTGGAGTAAGGAACGCAGCCGCATAAAAACGGGCGCTTTGGCAGGAGGCGGCTTTGGGTCGCGACTGACGAAGTCTCTCTTGGGAATTCTCTTGGATGCTGCGATGCCAATCCAAATATCTGCCGAGCTGCTTCTAAGGTTCGCCAGAAAGCGGGAAGAACGGTGATCAAAGGAGCATTTGAGACAATATTGTGTTTCGGTTTTGCTCCTGGCCGGGATGAAAGGAATACTCTTTTACAAGAGCGATTGGCGCGTAAAAGGCCAGTTGGGTTGAATTTGTGGTGCGAGTGAACAAGCTCAAATCGCCAGCCTTCTAAACAGGCTTGTTCCGAGAATATCCTTGGGCTTCCAAATTGGAATGACGGTCTAAATGTGGGGTAAAATCGATGTTAAAGCATCAAATATTTGATCCTATTGCATATTTCTTAGAGATTTGGCGCCCCCTAGCTCCGTATAACAGCTGTTCATACACAAACACTCTCTTCAAAGCCGCTGCGAACCTTGCTGAAATTTCTGCAGCCGGGCACTTGCCTTGGCCCGGAGTGGAAGAAGCCTTGACCGATGCTGCGCTGCAGGTAGGACTTGATCCGCGCGAAATCTCCAAAACGATAGACAGTGCTTGGCGTAAAGGGTCTTCCAACCCTCGCAGTCCCAAGCCTATGCAAAACAGCCTGCAAATTGGCTCAGCCGAAATTACCGAAGACAAGATCGCGCTCGACTTTGCAGAAAACCATGGGGCTCAGTTTCGATTTGATCATGACCAGGCGGATTGGTTTAATTGGACAGGCGATCACTGGCAACAAGACGCTGTCGGGACAGCAATCGAACGGCTGCGAAAGGCTACACGTATGGCCTCTGACGCTGCGGCCCCAAGCGTATTACGCCGTGTTCGCTCGAGACGTTTCATTTCAGGCGCGGAGGCTCTGGCGAAAAGCGATCCCAGATTGGCAGTGCAGTCGGGTGTTTGGGATCAAGATCCCTTTCTGTTGGGATGCCCGGGCGGCACTATTGATCTGAAAACCGGTGAAATCTGCACGGCCCAGCAATCAGACATGATCACGC
>CAZBBZ010000528.1:0-2007 GCA_964489925.1 uncultured Rhodobacterales bacterium | reverse complement strand
GCTCGCGTCGCGGTAAGTCAGCACGGATTGCGGAAAAAACCAACTACCGCCCGCTTGCTAATAAATCTGCGAGCTAAGTGCGGTTAATAAATTGGGTCGCTATGCGGTTCAGTTATACAAGATTAAAAAGGGTGGCGATTGTGCCGCCCTTTTGCATTTTAGGCCCCTTAACAAGACCAATTCATCAACAAACATTAAGCGGCGCATATAATTTGGTGCTGATTTAAGAAATTGTGAACCGTTTTTGGGTCATTCACGTCCCAAGAGCTTTTGCGAAGTCTTGCGCCCAACAGATAGACACATTCTTGCCAGAATTAAGGTGTTGAACTTCGCAAGGACACGAGGCTACCAAATGAATTTCGTCGGAAAGACAGTTTTATATTCCGGTTCAGTATCGCTTAGAATGATCCCCATTCTGGCGATCACCACCTATGGCGCATTGATGCTGTTGAATATGCTAGCGGGATATCCTTGGTTAATCGTTGTGGTTTGCGGTCTGGTTTACCTACCGCTCTTGGCGTTTTTGTACATCATGGCGATCCGCTGCGGTTTAACCGCCCTGAAAGCCACGGAACCACCGCTATCAAAGAAGTACTTTCCCGCCACGGTTCGTTTTTTGCGCTTTCCGCTAATGATTACGAACTTGTTGATCACCGTGGTCGGGGTTGGCGGATCCTTTGTCTTGCTTACGTTTTTTGCCCCTGAAAAATTAGCGGAACTGCAACGGGTTTTGTTTATTGCAGAAGATGTCCCACTTGATGAGATGATTTATGCGATTGCCGATTTGCCCTTGGCGATTGTGCTGTTGTTTAGTTTTGCTTTTGGTCTGGGCATGTCCTTTACCGGGGCGAACGCTGGGGCCACCGCCCATTGGATCGGTGAGCGGGACAGCAATTTGGATATGATTTGGGGCGCAACGCGCCAATGGCATCACTTGCTAACAGTTGTGTTGCTGACGCTGATCGCGCCGCTGGTCGGGGTGGTTTTTTGGCTTGGCGGGCCGATGGCTCCGTTGTGGCAGATCACAACGCTGACAACTCCGGCCGCACTTGGGACCGGGGTACTGCTGCTTTGGTCGCTTTGTGCCATTAGCGCTGCGCAAGCCATTGCGTTTGTGATGACCCGTGATGAAAATGTCGAAATGGAAGCTCAGGAAAAGGTCGAAATGACCGGGCCTGTTTATGACGACTCTGAAGTGCGCGCCCTACGCCTAAAACGGATGGAACGCAGCAAGATGTCAACTGCCGAGCAACCTGCCGAATAAACGAAAACTGGCGTCGCATTTGCAAACATATCCTAGATTTGGCGCAAAGCTGATGCTGGATTGGTGAAGCTGACCTGTGAAACGGCAAACACGGCGGTTGTCTTGCAAATACACACAAAACCAACCGCCCAAATTCGCAACTAAAGCAACTCACTACGCTTAAGCTTTACACAAGACATTGTTAATGCACGGCTACGGCTTTGGTTCGGTCTAAAAGCGTTCATTTCTAGACACTTGCTTGCCATTCCTAAAGTTAGCAATTTGACTGAAACCCGTTCCTTTTGCGCACCCAAATGCCGATAGTTGTTCAAAGCGCTTCAAACGGTGCAAATAGCGCTTGCGTGCTTTCGTTTTTTCTTGCCCTAGGCGCGCGGCTCTACTATATCGCGGCTCTGTTGGATCCGATGCCCGGACGCCCCGACCCCGCCCCGTTACCGGGACGCGTTGGTGGAATGTCAGGCCGATAGAGGACTTTGAAAGAATGAAAAAAGAAATTCACCCAGACTACCACGTGATCGACGTCAAAATGACCGATGGCACTTCTGTTCAGATGCGGTCGACTTATGGCGCTGAGGGCGACTCTTTGCAGTTGGATATTGATCCATCTGCGCACCCTGCTTGGACAGGCGGCAACCAAAAGCTGCTGGACACTGGCGGGCGCGTTTCGAAGTTCAAAAAGAAATACGAAGGTCTGGGCTTCTAAGCCAAACCTTATTGCCAATTCCGGCAATAAAGCGCGCATG
>CAZBBZ010000527.1:0-2014 GCA_964489925.1 uncultured Rhodobacterales bacterium | reverse complement strand
GGTTTGCCAATAAGACCTTAAGGGCACGCTAGGGCGTAACGATGTCGCCCTTCCAATCAAACAAGCGCCCGCTATCTGCGGGCGTTCGCACATCCAGCACATGCAATATGTTTTGCGCCGCAACTTGCGGCGTCACGGTCGGATGATTTCGCGCATAGCGTTCCGTCAAATCAGTGGCCACCGTGCCGGGATGAATGCCGACACAAATGGAATGACGATGCGTGCGTTTCATTTCGATACTGGCGGTTTGCACGATCTGGTTTAAGGCCGCTTTCGCCGCGCGATAACTGATCCAGCCGCCCAAACGATTGTCGCCAATGGACCCCACACGGGCCGATAGCAGGGCAAACACGCTGCGCCTATCTTTCGCCAAATGACCGGCAAAATGTTTCAGCATCAAGGCCGGCCCGATTGCATTGATTGCAAATTGATTGGCCATGGCGCTTGGGTCAATCGCAGCAATGCTTTTTTCAGGGCCAACGCCGTCTAATTCAAGCGCGCCAGTGGCAATGATTATCAAATCCTGATCTTTCGGCGTGCGCGCGGCCAAGGCTTTGATACTGACCTCGTCCGTTAGATCAAAATCCCCTGCCCTGCGGCTATACCCCAGCTTTTGCGTCGCTGGGATGGCGTGAAATAGCGCCTCCCCGATGCCGCCTGAGGCGCCAAAGACTATGGATTTTTCTATCTTTCGGCCCATCCGGCAAACGTCCGTTCCAAAAACACTACCGCGTAATATAGAAC
Source organism: uncultured Rhodobacterales bacterium (assembly GCA_964489925.1). GTDB lineage: Bacteria > Pseudomonadota > Alphaproteobacteria > Rhodobacterales > Rhodobacteraceae > CAYLLD01. The sequence continues at coordinate 1,270 of CAZBBZ010000527.1, read as the reverse complement.
GATCCCAAGGAATGCCAAAGCCAGCAACACCGCGAACATCAGTGGGAAGTCTGCATTAGTTTTTGCGCTATCAAACAGCGCACCTAATCCCCGTCCATGGGGCGAGACGATCTCCATCAGGTTCGTCCCAATAAACGCGAGTGTGACCGAAACTTTCAAAGCACCAAAGAACTCTGGCAAGGTCTTGGGCAAGGCAATTTTCCAAAAAATCGTCGCTTGCGAAGCCCCGAGCGAGCGCAAAATGTCCCTGTATTCCGGCTCTAACGTCGACAGACCAATCGAAATTGATACCGCGATTGGAAAGAACGAAATCATAAAGGCGATCAAAACCGTGTTGAAATCATGCGCCCCCACAAACATCAGCGCGATAATCGGCACCACGGTTGCTTTGGGAATAGCGTTGAAGCCTACCAGCAGCGGGTAAAGCGCATCTCGCATGGTCTTGGAAAATCCCATCACCATGCCAAACCCAATGCCAACAATAATCGCGAGCAGCAGCCCTAAAATGGTCCGCCACAGCGTTTGCCAACCCATTTCCAGAAACAACGGCCAGTATTTCACATAAGCCGGACCCAAATCGCTGGGTGAGGCCATTTTGTAATTCGGCCAGCCGTTCACATAGACCAACAGTTCCCACAGCAAAAGAAACACGATCACAGCAATGGTCGGGACCGCAATTTGACGAAGCATCTTCATGTGACCCGTCCTTGCGCAACTTCGATTTGATGACGCAAAATGCTTAACATCTCTGCCGCTTCGGGCGTGTACAGATCATCAAGCGTGCGCGGCCCGTTTGAGGTGACATCCAAAACATACTGGGTGCGTGCAGGCCGCCCCGACAGCACGACCACTTTGTCGCTTAGGAAAATCGCTTCGCGTAGATCATGGGTAATCAGAACGGCAGTAAACGGCTCGCGCGCTTTGACTTCATGCAGTGTCTGCCACAAATCCTCACGCGTAAATGCATCAAGGGCGCCAAAAGGTTCGTCCAAAATCAGCACATCCGGTTGATGCACCAAAGCCCGACAAAGCGAGGCCCGTTGCCGCATGCCCCCTGACAGTTGCGAGGGACGCTGATCCTCGAACCCTTCAAGACCGACCATGGCCAGCAAACTGCGGGCGCGATCAATGCGTTCTTTCTTTGATAGTTTTGTCGGCACGATTTCTAGTGGCAATAAGACATTGTCCAAGATCGTGCGCCATTCCAGCAAAACCGGGTTCTGAAACGCCATGCCAACGGTGCTGCGCGGTCCCTTAACTTGCTCGCCGT
>CAZBBZ010000526.1:0-2017 GCA_964489925.1 uncultured Rhodobacterales bacterium | reverse complement strand
TGTGACGGTACTCTAGCGCGGTGATGCGTCAGGCCCAAGTCACAAATGCACAGGCGTATTTTGGGTTTTTTAGTTTGTGGCTGAACTAGTCAGCAAAGGCGTTCGGATAGCTCTCGCGGGCTGCGCGTTCGTTGATCACCAACATGGCTTCATAAGAGCTGGCTTCAAATGGGTCATCTGCGGGCATAACTTCGCGCCCAAGCAGCCAAGACAAACGTCCCGCATCCAGATTGCCACGCTCAAAAGGCTCGTCCCCAAAATAGTCCCATAGGGCGGCGATAAAGGCTTCATCCGCCTCGCGCTCGGCAGGACGACGGTCTTTTAGCCGCTCGCGGGCTTTAAGTTCGGTCGCACCCTTGGGATTGGCGCGGCGCAAGGTGAACTGAAAGTCCGTCCCCGGCAAACGACCGGGAAAGCCACGGTGTTTCAGCATGTAAGGAAGGGCCATTGTTAGATTGCTCCGCGAATACCGATGAAGCTTGTGATCGCGATTGGCAGAAACAAGATCCATTGGGGCATAAAAAATACGTGTTTGCGGGCAATAAAATTCAGCGCGAAGGACCAGAGCGCGATCATGAGCGACAAAACACTGACCCCAAGCGCCAGTGGCCAAAGGTCTGCGCGACCCAAGGGGGCCAAGCAAGCAAGGACCATAAGCGCAAGCAGGATGGTCGCGATATGCCACGTCAGAAAATTGCCGTAGATTGCCATTGCTGGCAGGTCGCTTGCGCGCAGGGGCGGCATGGTTTCTTTGCCCCCGACAAAGGTATGTATGGCCCAGGTGAGGGCGCATAGCCCTGCGGCGATGTATAACCAAAGTGGTGCGATCATTTGCGAGCCCATTGTTGCCAGCGGTGGCGGTTCTTGGGGTTCTCTAACACAGCTTTGATCGCTTGTGCGAGGGCAGGGGTAGAGCGCCCGTCGATTTGCCCGCCTGCGATGATTTTGGTCTCGTTCTCTTGGGGGTCAAGCTGGACAATCGGGGAAAACCCGCGCGTGGTTTGGAGCGCGCGCCAAAGGTCTTGGCGAATGGCATGGGCAAGGCGGGTTTGGCGGTGTTGGCCTGCGAGCGTGGCTGGCACTTGCACATCCAGCCGGGCGCGACCGGGGCGGTGGAGTGTCAGCGAATTGTCGCGGCGCGTTTGAACCCAGCCCTTCATGGTCGTTTCGCCACCATGTCGATTTCAACCAAGGCACCAACGGCTAAAGCGGTCACGCCAATGGTGGTGCGCGCTGGGCGGCGGTCAAGCGGAAAATAGCTTTGGTAAGTTTCGTTAAATGCGGCGAAGTCGCGCTCGAACTCGGTCAGATAGCAGCGGCATTGCATGACGTGGCTGAGGTCAAGGTCGAGGCCTGCAAGGATCAGCTTGAGGTTTTCCATCACCCGCGCGGTTTGGGCTTTGACCCCTGCGGGAAGGGGCGCGTCAGGGGCATCTGGGTCGTTAGGCATCTGCCCGGTCAGGATCACCCAACCGTCGCTTTCCACAGCGTGCGAGAAGGGGGCGACGGGGCGGGGGCCGTTGGCGATGAGGTGGAAGTCAGGCATTAGGGGCATCCGCGTCTTGGGTTTTGAAATCGGCGGGAGAGGTGATTTCCAGCAGTTCCATATCATCGGAATGCCGCACCTCGCGGTGGACGATGCCCGGCGGCTGCAAGACCGAGGAGCCTGCCCGTAGCATCACCTTGCCGTGACCTTCGTATTCGAATTCAACCCAGCCTTTGGTGACATAGACGAGTTGGAAGTCGAGGGTATGGGTGTGCCACGCTTGCGCGCTTGCGTTGCCGGGGATGGCGCGGATGACGTGGGCGCCGAAGTCGCCGTTTGTGGCCTCGGGGATGCCTAAGTCGCGGTATTCAAAGAAGGAGCGCAGGCCTGCGGCTTTGAAGGGCGAGGTATCGGCGTGGGAGATGGTTAGGGGTTGGGTCATGTTTTATCGCAGGTTGCATCGAATGAACTTACCTTAGCGATAAGTTACTGCCCGGTCGATAGGCCGGGCAGCGCCCGACCCTCCCCACG
>CAZBBZ010000525.1:0-2025 GCA_964489925.1 uncultured Rhodobacterales bacterium | reverse complement strand
TGAATTCAAAGATTTTATCGCCAAGGGCAATGTCATGGACATGGCTGTTGGTATCATTCTAGGCGGCGCTTTCACAGCAATCGTGGGCTCTCTGGTTGCGGATCTTATCAATCCACTAATCAGCTTGTTCATGGGCGGCGTTGACTTCTCTGGTATGAAATATCTGGTTGGTGAAGGCGAAGGTGCTGCTTCATTCAACTATGGTAGCTTCATCATGGCGATCATCAACTTCCTGATCATCGCATGGGTTGTGTTCATGCTGGTCAAAATGGTCAACCGGATCAAAGGCGAAGAAGAAGAAGCGCCTGAAGAAGATCCAGGTCCATCTGAGACAGATCTACTTGGTGAAATTCGCGATCTTCTTGCGAAATAAGCCAAAGCGCTCGAATTTGAGAAAGGCTCGCCATTTGGCGGGCCTTTTTCTTTGGGCAAAGGTTGGTATCGGCGCTTGAACTGCCCAGCTTGCACCGCATACTAAGTGCAAATGGAAAACGACGATTTAGAAACGGCCGATGATGCCTCGCTAGAGGGCCAGCTTTTGGTGGCCATGCCCGGAATGGGTGATCCGCGGTTTGAACGCTCTGTGATATTTGTTTGCGCTCATTCGCCAGAAGGCGCGATGGGTCTGATTATCAACAAGCCCGCCCCTGATTTGAAATTTCGCGATCTTCTGGAACAGTTGGAAATCCCAACCGGGCCAGAAGGACGCAAGATCGAGGTTCATATTGGCGGCCCCGTGGAACACGGGCGTGGCTTTGTCTTGCATTCCACCGATTACAATATTGATGAAAGCACGATGATCGTGCGCGACCGCTATGGCATGACCGCGACGCTGGAAATCCTACAGGATTTGGCGGATGGCAATGGTCCCAACGATAGCATTCTTGTGTTGGGCTATGCGGGCTGGGGACCGGGACAGTTAGAAAACGAGTTTCGCTCGCATGGCTGGGTGTCGTGCGATGCCTCGGATGAATTGATCTTCGCCATCAAAGACGAAGACAAATGGGGTGCCGCGATTACGTCGATGGGCGTTGACCCGATGATGCTGTCCGGCGAGGGCGGCCGCGCTTAAGGGCGTTTGCGGATTTGAACGAATAACCGTAGTGTTTTTCGGATGTGTGGACGCCTTGCCCTGACTTTGCCCCCGGATATGGTGGCCCAGCTTTTTGATGCCGCGATCATCGCGCCGGACAATGCGCAGCCGCGCTATAATGTTTGCCCAACGCAAGATATTCGCGTGGCGGTCAGCGGTGAGGACGGTCGCAAGCTGGTCAAAATGCGTTGGGGGTTTATCCCCCATTGGTACAAAAAGCCAAACGACGGACCGCTGTTGATTAATGCGCGCAGCGAAACGATTGCTGAGAAGCCTGCTTTCAGAAAAGCCGCGCGTGAGCGGCGTTGTTTGATCCCGGCCACGGGATTTTATGAATGGACCAAAGCAAGCGACGGGGGCAAAGACCCTTGGTATATTTACCCCAAACAAGCGGACGCTTTCGCCTTTGCCGGTGTTTGGCAAAACTGGGCGCCGCCTAGCAGCGATCCGGGCAGTGATGAGGTAATTAGGACCGCCGCGATTGTAACCTGTGCGGCTGGGCCAGATATCGAAGCGATCCACCACCGCCAGCCCGTGATGATTGCACCCGAAGACTTTGGGTTATGGTTGGGCGAAGAAGGCAAAGGTGCCTCCACCTTGATGACCCCGGCAAGTGCGGACAGTTGCTTATCCTATCGCGTAGATCGGGCGGTCAATTCATCCCGCGCGCCGGATGAGCCGGGCTTGCTTGAGCCGTTCGACTCCTAAGACCACCCGGTTTGATTGACGTTACGTCGCCCAAGCATCGGGCGATGCTTGGCTCTTATTTTACATTTATAAGTGGTTAAAATTCACCAATATTACCGGAAAATGAACGCCAAAAACCCAACCCTTCGCCACAGAGTTGCCTCAGTCCACGGCGATACATGTTCTTGCGAGCAGGGGGTGTGTCCTGTGTAGCGTAACGAGTTTTTCTTTACCCCTGTTCGCAC
>CAZBBZ010000524.1:0-2026 GCA_964489925.1 uncultured Rhodobacterales bacterium | reverse complement strand
TGCGGGCATCGGTGTCGAATTTGACGTCCTTAGAAGCCATGTCTGACTACTCCTATTAAATGTATAGCAAAAAGCGGCGGCCTATTAGGCCAGCACACCCATGATGTCGCTTTCTTTCATGATCAAAAGATCTTCGCCTTCAAGCTTGATCTCTGTGCCGGACCATTTGCCGAACAGGACTTTGTCCCCGGCTTTAACGTCCATTTCGACGCGCTTTCCGCCTTCGTCGCGCGCACCTGCGCCAACGGATACGATTTCGCCCTCAGAGGGCTTTTCTTTGGCGCTATCTGGAATGATAAGTCCACCGGCAGTTTTCTCGTCGCCTTCAAGGCGGCGTACAAGAACACGGTCGTGCAGAGGCGTAAACTTCATCGTTTTGGTTCCTCGATTTGTCAGATGCAGGGTGTGGGTCACATGTTAGCACTCACCCTACTAGAGTGCTAGCAGCGGGTTAAGTATGTGCGCGCGGCAGACGAGTCAAGGACACATTAGGCGGATTTTCTGTGGAATATCCGAAAGCCAGCCGATACCATGCCTTATGACCATACGCGCCAGTTTGACCGCCCTCTTTTTACTCGCAACACCTGTCTTGGCTCATTCTGGGTCTCACGAGCATGACGAGTGCAGTACAGAGCCCGCACCGACCGCACCACTTGATCTGTCGAGCCTAAGCACAGAGGTCGACAAACATCCTTTTCCAAGAGGTTTGTATTGGCGCGTGTCCAAAGGGGACGCAAGTTCCATATTATACGGCACGGTGCATGTGGGCGATGAGCGGATCAAAATCCCAAACTCGCTAACAGATGCCATTGCTGCGGCCCGCACGCTTTACTTGGAAGTTGATGACGAACAAATGACCGATCTATCCGCGCTGCTAGGGCGGTTGGACGTTATTTTTCAAATCGATGGGCCAGATTTGCGCCCTATGTTCACGCCGCAAGAATGGGACTTGCTGCTTGACCAGTTGTCGATTTTGGAAATTCCAGAAATCATGGCCAATCGGATGAAGCCTTGGGCGCTTGGGGCGTCGCTGTTTATGGATAAATGTCTGCTCCAAGATTGGGGCAGTGCGTCACCCGGCGTGGATGACCAACTTGAAGCCGTGGCAAAGGGCGAAGGTATTCCCATACTTGGCCTAGAAACCGTTGATGATCTGCTTGATTTGATGGCGGATCGCGACTTTGAAGCGGATGTCGCGGGCGTGAAAACCCTGCTATCTATCGCGCTGGAAGGTGGGTTTTCGGACGCATCTGCGGCGATGGACCCGGATTGGACTACGGATTTGTATCTCGCCGAAGAAACAATGGCGATTTGGGTTTTGATGGAACAAGAGGGTCGCAAAGCGATCAAGCACCCCATCGTTGACAGTTTGCTTGTGGGGTTTAACGACTTGCTTTTGGTTCAGCGCAATAAGATGTGGCTGGACAAGCTGGAGCCCGTGTTAGAGGAAGGCGCCGTTGTTGTTGCTGTCGGGGCGCTGCACCTGCCGGGCGAAAATGGATTGCTTTATCTGCTGTCACAACGCGGCTTTGAGGTAGAGCGAATTTTGGAATAGCTTTTCATGTCTCAGATCATCCAGTCACTCAGCGACCTTTCGGGTCAATATGATGCCGTGCTTTGCGATGTCTGGGGGGTCTATCACAATGGTAGGTCGGTCTTCCCTGACGCGATTAAGGCGTTAGCTGCGTTTCGCGCCGAAGGTGGCACGGTTTTGTTGCTAACAAACGCCCCTCGCCCGCAAGCGTCTGTGGTTAAGCAACTGGATCGGCTGGGCGCGCCGCGGGAAAGTTATGACGGCGTCGTGACCTCTGGGGACAGTGCGCAAACGGCGATGATTAGCGGCATGTTTGGCAAGCGGGTCTATCACCTTGGCCCGGCGGAAAAAGACGCGGGATTTTTCATCGCAGAAGATGGCAGCCCCGTTGATATCGAACGTGTATCCCTAAAAGATGCCGAAGGGATCGTTTGCACCGGGTTGTTTGACGACGCATCAGAAACCCCGGACGATTATCGCGCCACGATCCTT
>CAZBBZ010000523.1:0-2043 GCA_964489925.1 uncultured Rhodobacterales bacterium | reverse complement strand
AGCCGATCCCCAAGTGGCCCGAGGCGGGTCTTGAAGGATACGCCAGCGTTGATCCCAGCGTTTTTGATGAACCGGGGCTGAAGCTGGTGAACTTCTGGGCCAGCTGGTGCCCGCCATGTCGGGCTGAACATACCAACCTGATGGCTCTGCGCGATGAGGGTTGGAAAATTTACGGGGTGAATAAGGAAGACAAACCCCCAAATGCCACTGCGTTCTTGGGCGAGTTGGGCAATCCTTATGCGGGCATTGCGGTAGATGCGAACGGGCGCGATAGTGTGGATTGGGGGGTTTACGGCCTGCCCGAAACATTTCTGATCGATGGCAAAGGGCGCATTCGTCACCGCTTTCCCGGCGCGATTACCAAACGGGTTTGGCGCGAGCGGTTCTTGCCGATCATCGCGGCGATTGAAGCGGAAGACCAAGCAACAACGAACTAAAGCGCGAGGAGCATATGCGGGATTATTCCTTAACCGGGTCAGCGGCAGAGCAAGCGCAGGCGCGCGGATTGGCCAACCCAAAGTGGTATCGCACAAAGGTTGATCCGGGCGAAATTCGCAAGTTAATGGAAAAATCCGACGCGATTGCCACGCGGGATACGCTGTTGTGGCTTGGCTTGATGGTTGTCACTGCGGGGATTGGTATTGCGCTGTGGCCAAGTTGGTGGTCCGTTCCGTTTTGGGCGATTTACGGCGTGCTTTATGGGTCCGCGAGCGACAGCCGTTGGCATGAATGTGGGCATCGTACAGCGTTCAAGACCGAGTGGAAGAACGCGGTGGTCTATCAGATCGCCTGTTTCATGCTGCTGCGCAATCCGGTGGTCTGGCGCGCCAGCCATGTGCGCCATCACACGGATACGATTATCGTGGGGCGTGATCCTGAAATTGTTGCTATGCGTCCCCCGGATTTAGCGCGGGTGGTGATCAATCTGTTGGGGATCATTGATGCGTGGTTTTTGCTGCGGCGTATGGGGCTGCACCTAACCGGGCGCTTGCATCCAGATGAAGAAATCTATGTCCGCGCGGAGGATCGGCCGAACGTGTTTCTGGTGGCGCGCATCTGGGCGGGCATTTTGGCCGCCACGCTGATCTTGGCAATGCTTATGGGGTCAATTCTGCCCTTGATGGTGATCGGTCTGCCAAGGTTATACGGCGCTTGGCATCATGTGCTAACCGGGGTGTTGCAGCATTTGGGATTGGCGGAAAACGTGACCGATCATCGGTTGAACACGCGTACGGTGCTGATGAACCCGGTGAGCCGGTTTATTTATCTGAACATGAACTATCATGTGGAGCATCACATGTTCACGATGGTGCCCTATTATCACCTGCCCAAGCTGCATGAGTTGATTAAACATGATGTGCCAGCGCCCGAGCCGTCGATTTTTGCAGCCTTTTCGCGGCTGATCCCGGTGCTATGGCAGCAGCTACGCTACCGCGATGCGGTGATTATTCGTGATCTACCGGTGGGGGCGACGCCTTATGGGGCGGAGGTCGAGGCATTGCGCCCGCATGCGGTTTAGAGCGGAGGTGTGTCGCTAGGGGACTGGCACGCTATGAGCCCAGAAACGGTCTTTTGGGCAAAGTACTTAGCCTAGACCGGGGGATGGCGATCCGATCTAATTCTACTTACTTTATGGCAGCCAAATACCTCTTACTTGGATGTGAAGCACCAAGCCTCGACCAAATCGCCAGCAGTGTAGACGGCCCGGCGATCGCTAGATCGGCTACGCCAGTAGGCGTGGGAAGCGCTTCGCCTTGATTCCGGGCTGGGTGCGAAGAAACAAGTGTCCGCTTCGAGCGAATAGGAGACAAAGCGCCCAAGTGCGGGAACAAGGGCTTCAGCCCGCCCGCACCATCGCCAGACCGCCCGCAAGGGCTGGCGATTTGGACCGGCAAGCTCTGCGGTTGTTATGAAGGAAGACTTGGCTGGCATAAAGTGCGAGCAGTTACGTCGGGTCGCCATCCCGCGGTCTGGCTAGCACCGTACCTAACCAATGCCCGCTTAGAGCCAAGAGCGACGTGGTTCGAAAAGAGGGCAATCGAC
>CAZBBZ010000522.1:0-2046 GCA_964489925.1 uncultured Rhodobacterales bacterium | reverse complement strand
GACCCGCCAGATCGTGGCGGATTTGCTGGAACATGTGGGCTTGGGCGAAGCTGCCGCCCAGCGTTACCCCCATGAATTTTCCGGCGGTCAGCGCCAGCGCATTTCAATCGCCCGCGCCTTGGCCGCGCGTCCGCGCGTGCTGATCTGCGATGAACCCACCAGCGCGCTGGATGTGTCGATCCAAGCGCAAATCCTGAACCTGCTCAAAGACCTGCAAGAAGAACTGCAACTCACCATGTTATTTATCAGCCACGATCTGCCGGTGATCCGCCAGATGTGCGACCGGGTTGCGGTGATGAAAGGCGGGCAGATCGTCGAATTGGCCCAGACCGAGGATTTGTTTGAAACGCCGCAGCACGCCTATAGCCGCGAGTTGATCGATTTGATGCCACGGATGATTTAGAGCTGATTTAGGGCTGATTTAGGGCGCTTGATGCGTGCTTAAAAACGCTGCGATCCGCGCCACTGCCGTTTGGATATTCTCGCGGCTATTGGCGTAACTCAGGCGAATGTAACCTTCCCCCAAACTGCCAAAATCTGGGCCGCCAATGGTTGCGACCCCGGTTTTTTCCAGCAGCGCGCTGGCCAGTGGTTTGGCCTTCCAACCCGTGTCGGTGATGTTGGGAAATGCATAAAACGCTCCCTTTGGGGTGATGCAACTCACCCCGTCGATATCATTCATCAAATCCACCACCAGCTTGCGGCGCGCGTCAAATTCCGCCTGCATGCTGGCCACCGCGTCTTGCGGGCCCGTCAAGGCCTCAAGCGCGCCGAACTGCGCAGGCGCGTTCACACAAGACCAAGAATTAACCGCCAATTTGCGCGCCTTGTCATAAAGACCGTCCGGCCAGACCGAATAGCCCAAGCGCCAGCCGGTCATCGCATAGGTTTTGGACCACCCGTTCAGTAAAATCAGCCGATCACGAATTTCGGGATAGGCCAGCAGCGTCACATGTTCCTGCCCATCGTAAAGCAGTTGGTCATAAATTTCGTCCGACATGATCGCCACTTCGGGCCAAGCGTCCAAGCCGTTTATCAGCGTGTCAATTTCGCTTTTGCCCGTGACCCCACCACAGGGGTTGGCAGGCGAGTTTAGGATAATCAGCCGGGTTTTATCATTGATTAACGACAGGGTTTCTGCCCCCGAAAACCCAAACCCGTTTTCTTCGCGGATCGGGATCGGCACGGGCGTCGCCCCGGTATATTCGATCATCGAGCGATAAATTGGAAAGCCCGGATCGGGGTACATAATTTCTGCGCCCGGTTCGCCAAACATCAGGATCGCCGCAAACATCGTGACCTTGCCGCCGGGGACAATCAACACCTGATCGGGGTTCACGTCTTGCGCGAACCTACGATGTAAATCGCCTGCCACTGCTTCACGTAACTGCGGCAAGCCCGTCGCAGGCGTGTAGCCATGCTGCCCATCCCGCAGCGCCTTAACAGCCGCGTCAACAATATGATCTGGCGTTGGGAAATCCGGCTGGCCAATCCCAAGGTTAATCACATCCATGCCGCCTGCGGCCAATTCGCCCGCGCGCGCTAGCACAGAAAAGGCATTTTCTTCACCGATTCGATCAAAATTCGATACTGTTTGCACGGAACTACCCTTTAAGTGGTTTGCACTTGGTTAATTCCCCCAAACTTCACGCCAGTGCAAGCGCGAGCCGTTGACATCGGGCCACGTTTCGGATGATACGACCCCCGCAGGAGTGTTGTTCACCGCTGGCATGTTGTCGGCACCAAGTCAGTTGTGCAAGTTGGGTCAATAACCCCGCTTGCAAAGATGAGGCATTCCTATGGTTTCTCGCACGATTCCGGTTTCTCCGTTTGATCTGGTGATCTTTGGGGCGACTGGCGATTTGGCCAAGCGCAAGATCTTGCCAAGTCTGTTTCAACGGATGCGGGCCGGACAGATGCCAAGCGAAGCGCGCCTGATCGGTGCTGCACGCGGTGAGTTCACGAACAAAAGCTTCCGCGCCTTTGTGACTGACGCGCTCGGCGACTTGGGCAAGAGCGATCCTGACACCCTGTCAACCTTCCTTG
>CAZBBZ010000521.1:0-2046 GCA_964489925.1 uncultured Rhodobacterales bacterium | reverse complement strand
AGCAGGGGGTGTGTCCTGTGTAGCGTAACGAGTTTTTCTTTACCCCTGTTCGCACCATTCACCCTTTAACGGACTGCTGTTGTCAGTTTGTTGCCACGGGGAATGGACCTTCTAGCCCCTTTGGATGCCCCATAGATGATCGTTCGAGCCTTGTAGCTAGGGACGCTCTGGCATATCCATGTCTGCTATGACGAGCGATAGATTTACCATAGCCATTGATGGCCCAGCAGCTGCGGGAAAAGGCACGATTGCCAAAGCCGTTGCCCTGCATTTCGGCTTCGCGCATTTGGATACCGGGTTGCTGTACCGCGCCGTTGGCATGAAAGCGATGGATGCGGGACAAGGCGTCATTGATGGGCTTTATGCGGCCAAGCTTGCCTCGAAATTGAAAGAAGCGGATTTAACGCGCAAAGATTTGCGCAGTCAGTTGGCATCAAGTGCCGCGTCAAAGGTCGCCGTTATTCCAGAAGTGCGGGATGCCTTGCTGCAGTTTCAAAAAGAATTTGCGCGGCGCAAGGGCGGTGCGGTTCTTGATGGGCGCGACATTGGCACGGTGATTTGCCCGGATGCGGATGTGAAGCTGTTTGTGACTGCGTCAGATGAAATACGAGCGCAGCGGCGCTTTGATGAGCTGATTGCCAAAGGCACTGATACCACGCTGAACCGGGTCGCCGCAGATTTAGCCGCGCGAGATGCACGGGATGCGTCTAGGGACGCAGCACCTATGGTCGCCGCTCAGGACGCGGTACTGCTTGATACGTCGACCTTGTCGATTGAACAGGCGATCGAACAGGCCGTCGCCCATATTCAAGCCCGTATTCAACATCGTCGTTAGTTGATGGCGGTTTCACCCGTTTTGCACCTGTAATGTCTGGGTGAGCGAGGCCTTGCGCCAAGCCGGGATCAACACCGGGTTCTAGACTCCCTTTGCTTGGGGGTTGCCGTAATACACCACAGCGCGGCGGTACTTGCTTGATGCGTCAAATGTGGCTATAGACGCGCCCGTTGCGCACGCAATCGCCAAAGTAAAAGAGCGAATCGAGCAGAACCTGAGCTAACGCTCGGGTTTGTTTCGTTTTGGAGATGCTAACGCAGCAAACTAAAATCGAAACTAAGACCGGTGGAACCAACCACCCGGCCAGCAAAAACGACTTGAAAAAGGACTGATATGTCGAACGCAACAATGGAAGAGTTTGAAGCTCTTCTCTCTGAAAGCTTTGAACTGGTAACGCCCGACGAGGGCTCAGTTGTCAAAGGTAAGGTTCTGGCCATCGAAGCGGGCCAAGCCATCATCGATATTGGCTACAAAATGGAAGGCCGTGTCGAACTTAAAGAATTCGCAAAACCCGGACATGACCCCGAAATCGCCATCGGAGATGACGTAGAGGTATTCCTAGAGCGCGTTGAAAACGCCCGTGGCGAGGCTGTAATCAGCCGCGATAAAGCCCGGCGCGAAGAAGCTTGGGATCGTCTGGAAAAAGCCAACGACAAAGAAGAGCGCGTCGAAGGTGCGATCTTTGGTCGTGTCAAAGGCGGCTTTACAGTGGACCTTGGCGGCGCAGTAGCGTTCTTGCCGGGCTCGCAGGTTGATGTGCGCCCTGTACGTGACGCATCTGCCCTTATGGGTATCCCACAGCCGTTCCAAATCCTGAAAATGGACCGTCGTCGTGGCAACATCGTTGTGTCCCGTCGTGCGATCCTAGAGGAAAGCCGTGCGGAACAACGCGCAGAAATCGTTGGCAAGCTCGCAGAAGGCGATGTTGTCGAGGGTGTGGTCAAGAACATCACCGAATACGGGGCCTTTGTGGACCTTGGCGGTGTGGACGGCCTGTTGCACGTGACCGATATGGCGTGGCGTCGGGTTAATCACCCAACCGAAATCTTGGAAATTGGTCAAAAGATCAACGTTCAAGTCGTCAAGATCAACAAAGATACACAACGCATCAGCCTTGGCATGAAGCAGTTGCAAGACGATCCTTGGAGCAACGTCGAAGAGCGTTATCCGCTGGAAAGCAAGCACACTGGCCGCGTGACCAACATCACCGA
>CAZBBZ010000520.1:0-2048 GCA_964489925.1 uncultured Rhodobacterales bacterium | reverse complement strand
TTTTCTGACTGCCGCTTTCCAATCCAAAACTGATCCGCCGCATGCCGCCGCTAACAGCGGCTTTCAGATCACGGCGCGTCAGGCCGTTGTCCTTGCGCTGGTCAACGTGAACGGTTCCGATCCACTGCGCGCCCGGCACCCAGTGCTGAATTTCTTCAGAAATGCCGCGGAACATAGCCGGGTTTGAGTTTAGCTTAAGGTCCAAGAACAAAAAGTTGTTGGTTGCATAGCGTCGCGCGTGTTCTTCGAGTTCTTGCATTACGTTTTCAACTGAACGGGTGCGAAAAGTTCGCCCACTCGCTGAAATCACGTCAGAACAGAACACACATTTGTCCCACTGACAGCCCCGCCCGGTCATAACTGGGATAATCTTGGTGGGATAACGGTCCCATGGAAAATCGTGATAATCAGGAACAGCTATCGCATCGAGCGGACGAAGGGGGCGCACACTTCCACTGCTGCGTCCATCTGGCAATGTGATGCCGGGAAACTGCAACAAGTCACTGCCGTCACACAGCGCTTCGACCAAAGGCACAATTTCCTTGTCGGCTTCACCGCCATAAACCGCCTTTAGGCCTGGCACATCTAGCCAACTCTGAGCCGTATTGGGAACGTTAAACATCGGTCCGCCAAGCAAAAGCGGAACGCCTTTTTCTTTGCAAATCGCACCAATTTTTTTGGTCAACGGGTAGTGCTGCAAATATGCGGACAAGAGAACAGCGTCGTAATCTTCTTCGGCAATGGCGCGCTTTGCCTCGCGTATCGCGATGAAGCTTGGCTTATTGATCCACCAATAACGCAAGCCGCGCAGCGCATCACGCGCACCGCGCAACCAAGGGCGCTGTGTAAAATGTACGCGCCGCATTAGGTGCTGACGCATGCCTTCTTTGCGTTCGCGTTCTGACGCTGCAGCCCCAAAAGCAAGCGGGCAAACCAGTTTTACGGAGTGTCCTTGGTTCCGAAGGGAGGCGATCAAAAGACCGATTGCCATAGTCGGAAAATTCGCAAAATTATTGAGATCCACGATAAGAATATTCAATCGTTTGGACTTGGCATTCGCGTTGATCGGAACCCTTACATCGCCAATAGCTTCACTGGGCACCGCACCACGGTACCGTCGAGATGACTTAATCTCGTTCAAAATCTTGCCCCCACAAAACACATACACAATCTTCCCAACACTAATTGTTTAAGCCTCAAGCGCTTGTCAAAAAGGTGCTCAAAGTTATCGTCGCTATTTTTGTTGCAAAAATACACCAAATAAGCGGTTAATCAAAAAGGTTGGCAACAAGACTAAGGCTAAAGCCGCCAGCAGTACTGAAATTGTGCGCAGAGGACTTTCCACCAATATTTTTGGATACTTTGAAATTGCCTGCCAAGCATATGACAAAGCTTGTCGGCCGTCGCGCGCCTCAATCAATCGTTGTGCTAAGAAGCGCTTGTTAAATGCCACAGTTGCGGCCCCATGCCTTGCCACCAAATTTGGCGCATAGGCGGCAACAATCTGAAGTCCATTTGCAACGGCTTTATCGTGTTTTTGAAAAGAACCTGACAAGCTTCCATGAACAACGCGATAGAAATTAAGTCGCTCAGCGAGCCCTTCAAATTGCCAGCTTGTTTTGAACGCTACACGCGTCCAAAATTCCACGTCCTCCCAACCCGTTGAGCGCGGGTCAAAATAGATCGTTGTTTGTGTTCCCGTCAAATCGAGTTGAAATGCAACATCGTCAAATACTGATCGACGCGCCATCGGTACCGATCCATTTCCCAATGGATTGCGGCACATCACATCACGCGCGGTAATGTCGGTTAATTTAGGTCTTTGATAACGCCCCATCGGAAGGCCCGCCATATCGATAAATTCGCTTTGGCAAAAACTGATCCCAACCTCTGACCTACTTTCAAGCTGTTTTACCTGCTTGGCCAACTTATCAGGGGTCCAAATGTCGTCAGCATCAAGCAACGCTATGAAGTCACCCTTTGCCCGCTCAATACCCTTGTTTCGGGCAAGCGCTGCGCCTTGATTTGTCCCCGTAATGACCTTGATA
>CAZBBZ010000519.1:0-2049 GCA_964489925.1 uncultured Rhodobacterales bacterium | reverse complement strand
CGTAAACGGCACTTTCATCAGAGCCTTCGCGCATCAAGGTTGGATCGCCCGACGAGTTAAACATGAAAACGGCGTTTTCGCGGTCGACCTGACTAGCAATTTCCAGCAGATATTTCGCATTAAACCCGATTTCGAGCGCTTCATCCGCGTAGGCCACGGCGAGTTCTTCTTCGGCCGCGCCGCTGTCGGGCGCGTTGACTGACAGAATCAAACGATCATCATCAAGCGCCAGCTTAACCGCGCGCGAGCGTTCCGAAGATACGGTCGACACCCGATCCACAGCAGCGGCAAATTCAGACGCGTCCACTTCAAGCCGACGCGTATTTCCCGAGGGAATGACACGGCTGTAATCAGGGAACGTGCCGTCGATCACTTTGGACGTCAGCGTAATCGCAGGGGTGGCAAAGCGCACCTTGGTTTCAGATACGGATACGGCGATCGATGCGTCGTCGTCATCCAAAAGTTTGCGCAATTCGCCGACGGTTTTGCGTGGCACAATAACGCCGGGCAGATCACCCGCGCCTTCGGGAAGTTCCGCGTCAATCCGGGCAAGCCGATGGCCATCGGTCGCAACACAGCGCAACACTTTGGTTCCGGCTTCTTCGGCGGCATGCATATAGACCCCGTTCAGATAGTAGCGCGTTTCTTCAGTGGAAATCGCAAACTTTGACTTGTCGAACAGCCGCCGCATCACCGGAGCTGGCACCGCGAAATTCGATGAATATTCGCTAGATGCCATTACAGGAAAGTCTTCTTTTGGCAGGGTCGCGAGTGAGAAATGCGAGCGCCCAGCGCGCACATCCAAACGGCCGGATTGTCCGTCTTCGGTCAATTCAACCGTTGCGCCATCGGGCAGTTTGCGCACGATTTCGTGCAAAGTGTGCGCGCCAACGGTGGTGGACCCGGCGGTTTGCACCATCGCCGGCGTTTTATCCACGATTTCGATATCCAGATCGGTGGCGCGAAAGGACATGCTGTCGCCTTCGGCTTCGATCAGAACATTTGCGAGGATCGGAATGGTGTTGCGCCGCTCGACTACACCCTGCGCGCGGTTCATTGCGTGAAGCAAGTCGCTGCGTTCAATGCTGACTTTCATTTTTGCCCTCCGGGTCTTGGTGCCCGCCGTAAACGTTTCGCCAAAAGCGCTACAAAATTATTTTGTAACTATATTCAACCATCACCCCCCTTCACAAGCGCCATTTCCCCAGCAAGCGGTCTATTGCAGCGTAAATTCGCGATCATGAGTCAATGAAGGGATACGCGCGCGTGCTTGATCGACCGCGTTAAGGTCCAGATCAACGATGCCGAGGCCCGGTTCGCTTTGCATATCCAAAAGCACTTGGCCCGACGGATCAACCACCAAAGAATGGCCATAAGTGGTGCGCCCATCTTCGTGGGTTCCACTTTGCGCCGCCGCGATGACAAATGCGCCGTTTTCGATGGCGCGTGCGCGCAAAAGCACGTGCCAATGCGCCTGTCCGGTTGGCACGGTAAAGGCCGAAGGCACCATCAAAAACCGGGCGCCACGTTTCGCGTAGTCCCGGTAAAGTTGGGGAAACCGCAGGTCGTAACAAACGCTCATGCCCATTGGCCCCCAAGGGGTTTGCGCCAAAACCGCAGATCGGCCCGCATCATAGCGGCGACTTTCCACGATTGGCGAGGCCATTTCGGGGTAATAGTCAAACAGGTGGATTTTGTCATAACGCGCAACGATTTCGCCGCGATCATCAATCAGGTTCGAGTGGTTCAGAAATTTATCGCTATCGGGCGCGGCCAAAGGGGTGGAGCCTGTGTGAATCCAGATGCCGTGCGCGCGGGCGGCGTCGCAGCACGCGGCGATAAATGGGTCGGCGGTTTCATCGCTGCCCAGTCCCATGTCAGCAACACGACTGTTCATTGCGCCCGCGACCTCTGGCAATGCCACCAAATTGCAGCCAGCTTGTGCGGCCTGTTCGACGCGCGCCTTCATCACAGAAATGTTTGGTGCGTGGTCCCGCGCCGAGGTCATCTGCACCACCCCAAGTCGCAATTTCTCGCCATTCATCGAAT
>CAZBBZ010000518.1:0-2050 GCA_964489925.1 uncultured Rhodobacterales bacterium | reverse complement strand
GACGCGGCATCAATGGAAACATCGCCCAAAATACCGTCCGTCCACTCAATCCGCTCTTGATCCAGTAAAAACCGCCAATGCGCCGGGCGATCCGCGCGCAACGCATCACGATCCGAGTCACTTAATGCGCGCGCAGAGCGATCATAAACCGGCGGCTTGCCCATGTTCAGTTGCTTTTTGCGTTTCAGGTCCAACTCGGTTGGTGTTTCAAAACACTCGTAAAGCCGATCCATGCCGCGCCAAATATCCGCCGCCTCTGCATAGCGATCAAACCGGTCTGACTGGCGTTCAACCCGATCCCACGTCAAACCCAACCATTCTAGGTCTTCTTTGATGCCATCCACATATTCAGACTTCGAGCGTTCAGGGTCCGTATCATCCAGACGCAAAATAAACGTCCCACCCGCCTTTTTTGCTATCAAAAAATTAAATAGCGCTGTGCGAAGGTTGCCAACGTGAAGATATCCAGTGGGCGATGGGGCAAAACGAGTGGTGGTCATGTGATCTCTTTTTAACAGTGCAATACGGCATCAATCACAAGAGGTGCCTTTTGTCCACTTTAACGCAGTTTGGAAACTTCGGGAAAAACGACATTTTGGTCGGTTTTGAGCAAGTTAAAACCATAATTAACCTTTTCAACAGTCTAACTGGAAATTCGATAGGTTTAGCGACCATGCCCACAATTACGCCTTCTACCCGCATTCGGCCCTCCCCCTACTATCAGTCGACACTGAATGAAGGCGTGTCGTCTTTTATGTCGTACAATAAGATGCTGTTGCCCACGGGCTATGGCGATCCGGAAGCCGAGTATGACCGTTTGGTAAACGGTGTGTCCCAATGGGATGTCGCGGTGCAGCGGCAGGTCGAACTTGTTGGCCCGAACGCGGCTGATTTGGCCCAAGCGATTGCGCCGCGCGATTTGAGCAAAGCCAAGATTGGCCAAGGCAAATACGTGGCGATGTGTGATCCGCGTGGCGTTATTATCAACGATCCTTTGCTGCTAAAGCTCGATGACAACCGCTTTTGGGTGTCTATTGCCGACAGCGACATGCGTTATTGGTGCCGCGCGATTGCCAGCGAACGCAAGATGGACGTAGATGTGTTTGAAGCGCATGTGTCACCCATGGCCGTCCAAGGACCGAAGGCCGAAGATTTGGTTGCCTCCATGTTTGGTGAAGATATTCGCCAGATCAAATACTTCTGGTTTGAAGAAAAGTCCTTAAACGGCATCCCGATCATGCTTGGGCGCGCTGGCTGGTCCAAACAAGGCGGGTTTGAGCTGTATCTGCTTGATGAAAGCCGTGGTGACGAGTTGTGGTCTTTGGTCAAAGAAGCGGGCGAGCCATGGGGCATCGGTCCGGGCAACCCCAATGTTTACGAGCGGATCGAAAGCGGTTTGCTAAGTTGGGGCGGTGATACGGATGATTTCACCAATCCCTTTGAGGTGCGCATGGAACGCTTTGTCGATCTCGACGTACCCGATGACGTGGTCGGTATCGACGCTTTGCGCAAGATCAAGGCCGAAGGTGCGATGCGTCACCAGCTTGGCGTGATCCTAGATGGGGAAGAAGACATGGGTCTGATGCTTCACTGGGCCACGATCAAAGTGGACGGTGAAATGGTTGGTCACATGACCAACCGCGTGATGTCCCCGCGTATGGGCCAGATGATCGGCTTTGGTCTGGTAAGCCGCCGGGTGGAGCCGGGTCAGGAAGTGACCGTGAGCTTTGTAGATCACGGTGACAAAACCGGACGATTGGTAGACCTACCCTTCGTGTGAGGGGTGGGATCTTGGGTTTCTTGCCATACCCGGCCTATCAGCCTTTTTTCATGTTTTTTTCCAAATACGCCGTTAGCTTCGATTGAACCTCCTTCATCTGAAAGGTCACCTTTGCATCGATGTGGCGCGCCACCCAAACGGGGACGGTGAGCATTGGAATAGCGCCGCTCAGTTCCTGTAACTTCGGTGTTGTATCGCCAACATAGGTCGGAAGTATCGCGATACCTTGGCCGTGTATCGCTAGATTTGCCAAAGTCATAAAGCTGTCGG
>CAZBBZ010000517.1:0-2074 GCA_964489925.1 uncultured Rhodobacterales bacterium | reverse complement strand
GTTGGCAGATCGCTTGAAAGGTGTTTCTGCCACATCCCCGTGTCGTGCCACTTCCCAAACTTGTAGCCGACCTCTTTGACCGTGCCGATATGCGCAAACCCAAGCCGCTCGTGAAACCGTACACTTTTCTCGTTCGGCAAGGTCACCACCGCCAATGCGGTGTGGTAGCCTTCTGCCGTCAAGCGTTCAAGGATCGGGTCGTAAAGAGCGGCTCCGATTCCCAAACCTTGGGCTTTTGGCGCGGCATAGGCTGAAACCTCGACCGAAAAGCGATAGGCGCTGCGGGTGCGGTATTCGCCCGCATAAGCATAAGCGACGACTTCCCCGTCAATTTCGGCAACTAGGTAGGGATATTTGGCTGAAACCGTTTCAATACGCTTGGCAATTTCGGCAGGGCTTGGCGGCTCGTATTCGAACGAAATCGCAGTATCAGTCACGTAAGGCGCATAGATGTCTGCAATGGCTTGGGCATCATCGCGGGTCACAGGTCTCATGATCGCGCGCGATGTCATGCGACCCCCCAACGGAATGCTTTAGAAATTAAAGCCTGCACCGATGTTAATCGCATTGGTAATGAGGTTGGTGCTAAGCGACCCGCCTTCGTCCAGATCAACATCCAGATCAACGTAGTTCATCTTGTATTCACCAAAGATCGACCATTGTTCGTTCACGTCGTACTGAACGCCGCCTTGGAATTGCGCGACCACACCGCCGTACTGATATTCAAACGTGCGTGCGCCTGCGGCGGTGGTCTGTACTTCAACGTGTGGAACGGAAAATCCAAGTCCGCCACCAATATAGGGTGTAAACCGACTGTTATCCCCGGTCTGGAACCGTCTCATCGCATTGAACGTCAGGGTGTTGATCCCATCAGTGAATTCCAAAACCTCGAACCCGGTCGAGGCGAGCGTGTCGTCGTTTGCATAAGCTTTTGAATGAGTGAAATCGAGTGCGTATCCAAAGTCCTCGGTTTGCCACCAAGTTCCGCGCACACCGTAGTACGGCGGCATATCAAAAGAGTTGCCGTCCCAACCTGCAGTGAAGTCAAACGCGCCAACGCCACCTGCGCTAGGGTCTTCGCCAGTCACTTCGGAATGCGGCAGGCCTTGAGCGCCCCCATAAATGGAGAGTTGGAATTGTGCCATTGCGGCTGGCGCCTGAAACAACGCAAACACCGCCAAGATTAAAAAAATACGCACCATCTCTACTGACTTTACAGTCCCTGCTTGTTTTTACATATGGATGACCAACGCGTTAACGTCCAGCATCCCAATTATCTTCGCCCGTCAAGCACGGGAAATCGCGTACAAAATGTCACATTCATGCTACGCTATTGACCGATCCGTTAAGGACGAATTGTCGCATCAGCACGATCTTTGGCGCTAACTGACCCTGATTTCGGTCCGTTCACCATGTCATCCAACACATGTACCTTCCTGATCAAAATCTCATAGATTGAGTTTCGATTTAGGAGCTTGCCCTTCTATTGCATTGGAATTGTTGTAAAATTGAAACGCTTTGCGATGTCGCAGCGGCGGAATTCAGCCAAATAGACCGCGATCATGGCCAACTGACCTAACGCTTTGACGTACATAAGTAATTTTTGAGAGCCACAAGTGTTCAAATTTTCCAACGAACAAGGGAAATACGAATCATAGAAGCCTATTTTTAATGGGTAGGAAGTTTACAAACCGTTCCCCACAAAATGCGCTCCGCTAATGTGTTAACCGACTTAAAAAAGCCAAAACTGAGCCATTTTTCGTATTCCAAACGGCGTGTAGAACTTTTTTGGCAAAATTAACTCCGACTTAAGTGCACCTGCGGCCTAAAGTCCGGTAGACCCGCCCAAGTTTGGGGCATATATGCACCCTGCGCTTAAATGTGCGCGTTAAAGAAATTTCCTGCTCTTTAATCGGGGCAAGCTGTGATTGGAGGAACCCTTGTCACAAGCTGAAGATAATGACGGCACTCGTCGCGATTTTCTATATGTCACCACAGCCGCGGCTGGTGCAGTGACTGTTGGGGCTGCGGTTTGGCCTCTTGTTAACCAAATGAACCCCTCTGCGGATGTTCA
>CAZBBZ010000516.1:0-2076 GCA_964489925.1 uncultured Rhodobacterales bacterium | reverse complement strand
CATCAAAGCTGGCCGCCGGAAAAGTTTTCGACGCCCTATCAAGTGCGCGACGAAGACTATGACACGCATCTAAACGCGATCCAGAAAAAGTACCTTTTACGCTATAAGAATATAAGACGGTCATGGGCGCGTTTGCTGCAGGTTTTTCCCGAAAGCATGAAGCCGGGGCGCAAGTTGCGGGTGCTGGAAATGTCGACAGCGCATGGGGCGACGCTGGAAATTCTGCGTCACTTTGGGCATGATGTGGTTGGCAATGATTTCACCAATGCCGCGTTGCACGGGCCCACCCCGACCGGGGATCGCCCTGCGAACCAAGATGTTTTGGCGGACAGTGTTGATCGCGCGGATTGGCCGTATCGACCGATTGTTGAAAGCCTGGGTCTTGATGTGCGCATCTTTGAGGCAGGCCTGATGCCCTATCCGTTTGGTGACGATGCGTTTGATGTGGTGCTGTGTTTTGATGCGCTTGAACACTACGCCCATCCAAGCGATTGGATGAAAATCGTGTCTGAATTTTGCCGCATCGCATCGCGAACCGTGGTGGTGCAAATCAACCCGGTTCAAAGATGGCGCACCACGGACGACACTTACATGGATGCGGTTGCGACGTTTTGTGCGCAGATGCGTGCATTTGATGATTTGGGGTTTGAATGTGTGGCCAGCGGGACTGGGTTTTTTCAGGTGATCAGCTTCAAACTGATGCGGATCGCATAAAAAAGGCGGCGCATTAGCACCGCCTTTCTAGCTGTTAGCAAAAACTTAGGCTTTCGCGGCCGCGCGTCCGACCATCACGCCAACCAGATGCGCGCGGTAATCAGCTGTGCCATGGATATCCGCCAGCATGTCGCCCGCATCCGTGGCAACGCCACTTGCATCGCCGGATAGATCGCTGCCCAAGGCGGCTTCGGCGGCGGCGTGTCGGAACACACCGTCATTGCCCGCACCTGTGATTGCAACCCGTGTGCCTTGTGCGCCTGTGGCGACAAAGGCCCCGACCATCGCATAGCGCGAGGCAGGGTTCGGGAATTTCTCATAGGCCGCTTTAGCAGGTTTCGGGAACTTCACGCCGATGATGATTTCGTCTTCTTCCAGCGCCGTTTCAAACATGCCGGTAAAGAAATCATCCGCCGACATTTCGCGACTGTTGGTCACGATTGTTGCGCCAAGGCCCAGACAGGCGGCTGGATAGTCCGCTGCCGGGTCATTATTGGCAATCGAGCCACCAATGGTTCCGCGATGACGCACGGCTGGATCGCCAATATGGCTGGCCAGTGTTGAAAGGGCAGGGATGGCACGGGCCACATCGGGTGATGAGGCAACTTCGGCATGGGTTGTGCCCGCGCCGATGACGACGGTGTCACCCTCCACGCTAATCCCCGAAAATCCCTCGATCGTGGTTAAATCCACGAGGTCCGAAGGCGCGGCAAGCCGTGCTTTCATTGTGGGAATTAGGGTTTGCCCGCCAGAAAGATACTTACCATCTTCCGCAGCCCCCAGTTTCGCAACCGCGTCATCAACGGAAGCGGCTTTTTGATATGTTGTTTCGTACATGTCGTTACTCTCTCAATCCCTTGAATTAGGTTTTGTGGATGGCCGCCCAAACCGCCTGTGGCGTTGCGGGCATCGATAGGTTTTCATGGCCCAAAGCATCAGTGATCGCGTTAATCACCGCCGGAGGAGAGCCAATGGCGCCCGCTTCACCGCAGCCTTTGATCCCAAGTGGGTTGGATGGGCAAAGCGTGGTTGTGGTCGAAACTTCAAAGCCGGGAACATCATCTGCGCGGGGCATGGTGTAGTCCATATATGACCCGTTCAAAAGCTGCCCGTCGCTGTCATAACGCACGCCTTCCAGCAACGCTTGACCAACACCTTGTGTAATGCCGCCATGCACTTGGCCCTCGACAATCATCGGGTTGATAATTTGGCCAAAGTCATCTGCCGCTACAAACCGCTGTAGGTCCACAACGCCGGTTTGCGGGTCAATTTCAACCTCGCAAATGTAGCAGCCCGCCGGGAAGGTGAAGTTCGCCGGATCGTAAAACGCGCCTTCCTTCAGACCCGGTTCCATGCCTTCAC
>CAZBBZ010000515.1:0-2093 GCA_964489925.1 uncultured Rhodobacterales bacterium | reverse complement strand
TCTTCCTAATTGTCAGCGGCGCGTTTTTAATATTCGGAACCGACGCTTATGGATGGAGCGACCGCCAAGACATCAGACCCATTTGGGAAATTTTCTTAAACAGCTTGCTGTTAAGCATCGATCGTACATTTCCAGTTTTTGGAATTTCCGACATAAAACCCCACACGCTGTGGCTCAGACTTTTTGCGCTTTTGCAGACCGTATGTGGATCTATTTTGCTGTTCTTAATCCTTTTGACTGTGCGAAATCGTTTTCGGATGTGATTTTGCGGTGCAACGCTGACCATCAAAATTCCAGCTGTTTGCCCATTGACGCCATTTCGAACTCTGAACGGTTATGCTCTTTGACGGAGCACTAAGAAAACGGATAACCGCCGTCATCTCTTGGCTGACAGTTGGCAATACCATCGCGCAGGAATTGGGCCTCCATAACCTTTGAGATATCTTGCATGCCATCAGACGGGCGCGCGCCAAGTCCGCTCTGCAGCCGCTCAGCATCTTCTTTCGTGTCCCCCATTGGCCAAAGGGCCTGCTGCGCCACGCGCCCTTTTCGGACCATCAGACTTTGCAGAAGCCCGTCGAAAGAATTTTCGCCAAGTCGCGGATGCACCGCCATTGGGACATGAACCTCAACCGGGCGCTGTTGGCCTATTCGATGAACACGGTCATTGCATTGCTCTTCTACGGCGGGGTTCCACCAACGAGACAAATGGATCACATGGGTGGCGGCCGTCAAGGTAAGGCCAGTGCCGGCCGCTTTAGGGCTAAGAACCAATGCGTCAAAGCCCCGGTCATTTTTCAAATGTTCTTGAAATTTGTTGACGATTTGCTGTCGTTTTTTGATCGCCGTCTTTCCGTTTATGATCCCGACATCTGCGAGATCATATCTTTGGCGAAGTATCTCTGCGAAACGGAATTGCATTTTAAGGTTTTCAATAAAGACCAGCGCTCGCTCGCCTCTCTTGCTAATCCGATCGAGTATCTCAATTACTGACTTAAGCCGGGCGCTGTCTGAGATGAAGCTTTCCGTTGGGTTGTCTGTGTCCATCCAAGGATGAACCGAAACGGATCTGATATGATGTAGTTGCTTAAGCGCACTTCCTTTTCGCCCGGTCTGCAGTCCCGCACGCGCCAGATCGTAGCATTCAGCTTGAGGCTCAGGCATGAGTTTTGGATGCAAAAGACGTGTTTTTGAAGGTAGGTTCTTGATCGTGCCGTCTTTCAAACGGCGAATTCCCAAGGCGGGTGCGCCATTGACCGGTCGAAACATCCGAGCGTGAAGCTCCGACATGTTTTGTTCAGTCGGGTCACCATATTGCTTTCTGAATTCCTGTCCCGAACCAAGAGCGCCCGGGGCAATCACATCCATGATGGTCCACAAGTCCATCGTGCTATTTTCAATAGGTGTGCCTGTAAGACCGATGCGAAAATCTGCATTTAATGCGGTTGCGGCTTTGTACCTTATCGTCGCTCTGTTTTTCACCGCTTGCACCTCATCGAAAACAGCTGCCGAAAACGGAATAGCGCCCAGAGAATGCTGGTAATCGCAGAGAGTTTGATATGTGGTCAAGACCCAGTGGCGATGCGCGCGGCCATCATCAAGGGCTTCGTGGAGCCAATCAAGATCCAAGAGACGCTGCCCCTCGGTCGTTTCAACACCGGCCGCACCACGACGTTTGGTTGCAGATATCCCGCCGCCATAAAGGCGCAGCACGTGGCCAAAGCCGTCTTCTGCGACATGACGCTCGACCTCTTCTTCCCAGTTTTTCAACAAGGTAGTCGGCGCCACGACAAGAACCGGGCCCCTTTCCGCCGCCTCGGGCTGCGACATATGACCCTTTAGCCAAGTGAGGAACGCGATGGTTTGCAGGGTTTTTCCCAAACCTTGCTCATCGGCATTCAAAACACCCGGCAAACCGGATTGCCAGGCATCAATAGCCCAATTAAAACACTCTTTCTGATGCGGATGAAGTGGCGTTGTCACGCTTTCTGGCACAGCTGCGGCAACCCGAGATTGGCGTGCCTTGTGTTCAGCACGCCATTTGATGTCTTCATAGTTATCCTGCGTTTCAAGAATTACCGGCGCGGTCTCGC
>CAZBBZ010000514.1:0-2098 GCA_964489925.1 uncultured Rhodobacterales bacterium | reverse complement strand
GCGGTCTTCTAGCCCGTTTTTTACCTTACAAAACTTGGGAATGTTTTCCATCGGCCCCGGTCGGTAGAGTGCCACCAATGCGATGATGTCTTCGATGCAATCGGGCTTCATCTGGCGCAGGGCATCGCGCATGCCCGAGCTTTCCACCTGAAACACCGCCACCGTATCGGCGCTCGCGTAAACGTCGTAAGATGCCTCGTCGTCTAAGGGGATCGCGCCGATATCCACGTCAATGTCGCGCAGCTTCAACAGGTCCAGCGCGTTTTGCACCACCGTCAGCGTCTTAAGGCCCAAAAAGTCGAATTTCACCAAACCTGCGGCTTCGACCCATTTCATGTTGAACTGGGTGGCGGGCATGTCCGAGCGCGGGTCTTTGTAAAGCGGGACCAATTCGTCGAGCGGGCGGTCCCCGATCACCACACCAGCGGCGTGGGTGGAGGCGTTGCGATACAGACCTTCAAGCTTTTGCGCATAATCCATCAGGCGGGCGACGACCTCTTCGGCCTTAGCTTCTTCGCGCAGGCGCGGCTCGTCGGCGAGCGCTTTTTCGATGCTGACAGGCTTTACGCCTTCCACCGGGATCATCTTGGAAATGCGATCCACTTGGCCGTAGGGCATTTGCAAAACCCGCCCCACATCGCGCACGGCGGCCTTGGACAACAGCGCGCCAAAGGTGATGATTTGCGCCACCCGATCCGCACCGTAGCGGTCTTGGACGTAAGAAATCACCTCTTCGCGGCGATCCATGCAGAAATCGATGTCGAAATCCGGCATGGAAACCCGTTCGGGATTCAAAAACCGCTCAAACAGCAGGCCGTATCGCAAGGGGTCGAGATCGGTGATCGTGAGCGCATAGGCCACGAGCGAGCCCGCACCAGACCCACGGCCCGGTCCCACGGGGATGTTGTGATCCTTGGCCCATTTGATGAAATCAGCAACGATCAGGAAGTAGCCGGGGAATCCCATGCCCTCGATCACGTCCAACTCGAAGTTGAGACGGGCGGTGTAATCCGCGCCTTCCATCGGTTCAATCGCTGCAAGGCGCGCTTCTAGCCCGGCTTCGGCTTGGCGGCGCAACTCTACAACTTCGTCATCGGCAAATTTGGGAAGGATCGGCGCGCGGGTGCGCGGGCGATAGGCGCAGCGACGCGCGATTTCGACCGTGCGTTCAATGGCTTCGGGCAGGTCGGCAAAGAGCTCGGCCATTTGCGAGGGCGTTTTGAAGTAATGCTCAGGCGTCAAGCGGCGGCGCGGTTCTTGTTGATCCACATAAGCGCCATCGGCAATGCACAAGAGCGCGTCATGGGCGGAAAACAAATCAGGATTTTTGAAATGCACGTCATTGGTGGCCACGAGCGGTAGGTTCAGCGCATAGGCCAGCGCGATAAGACCGGGTTCAGAGGCTTGTTCGGCAGGCGTCGGGTTCCCATCTGGCCCTGGGTGGCGTTGCAGTTCGATATAAAAGCGGTCTTGGAACGATGCGGCAAGATCAGTTGCAAGCGCTTGGGCTTTGTCCGCGTGACCGTCCGCAATTAACCGGGCCAATGGCCCTTGGGGGCCGCCGGAGGTCAGGATTAGACCTGCGCTATGGGCGCGCAAAGCATCGAGCGTGATATGCGGTAGCCGGTCCTCACAATCCAAGTAATTCACCGAAGTGAGCTTGAGCAGGTTCAAATAGCCCGCTTCATTTTGCGCAAGAAGCAAGATCGGCGCCGGATCTGGGGTGGTGCCGCCTGTTGGGGCTGGCAGATAGTCGAGGTCAAACACCGCCCCTACAATGGGCTGCACGCCTGCCTTGGCCGCATATTCCGAAAATTCAAGCGCGCCAAAGAGATTGCCCGTATCGGTGATCGCGATGGCAGGCATGGCATGATCGGCGGCGAGTTTGGGCAAATCGCCCACCTGAATGGCCCCTTCCAGCAGCGAATATGCAGAATGCGTGCGCAGATGGATGAAGGTGGGGGTGCTGCTCATGGCGGGGGGACTCGTGCTTTGTGGTTGGCTCTAAGGTAACGCTTGGCGCGCGCGGGGGTCAATGCGTTGCATTGCGGTTTCCAAGTCGTCTCGTTTGGGACCTTGCGTCCCCAACGAGCCGTGC
>CAZBBZ010000513.1:0-2100 GCA_964489925.1 uncultured Rhodobacterales bacterium | reverse complement strand
AAATGAGGGATCCCAAAGTCATCATCCGTTAGCGTAGCGCCTTTGAAAAGCGCCACGCGCAGGGCCTTGGCCATGTCGATAACCGACCCTCCACCACAGGCCACGATGCAATCGATGCCATGCCCTTGCAAACCCTGTAGGGCATCGTTCACCGCCGCCAAATCAGGTTCACCAGCACAGGCTACAGTTTGCTCGGCAAGCCCTGCATTGGCCAACAGTTTGCGCACAGGCGCCGAGGTTGTGTTGGACGCGCCCTTGACCAATAGCACCGATGGCGCCTTTGGCGGTAGGGCTTCGATCAAACCTAGATGCGCGCCTGCGCCAAAGCGCACCTCGGTCTTGCAGGAAAACGAAAACGGGCTGATCTGCACCATCGGCTCAATAGCCCAGCGTCGCTTGCACCGCGCGTTGCCAGTTGTCGTATTTCGCCGCGCGTGTGGCGGCGGACATTTGGGGGTTGAACTGTCGATCCAGCTCCCATTGCTTTGTGAACTCGGCTTGGCCGGGCATCACCCCCATTTTCATCCCTGCAAGCCACGCCACGCCAAGCGCAGTGGTTTCAAGCGTCTTGGGTCGGTCAACCGGGGCATCAATAATGTCGGCCAGAAACTGCATGGCCCAATCCGACGCGCTCATGCCGCCGTCCACGCGCAGAACGCTATTGGCCCCATCGCTCGACCAATCCGCACGCATCGCGTCCAACAAGTCGCGCGTCTGATAGCCCACGCTTTCAAGAGCAGCTTTGGCCAACTCATTTGGCCCCGAGTTCCGCGTCAGCCCAAACACCGCGCCCCGGCAATCTGGGTTCCAATAGGGCGCGCCAAGTCCGGTAAAAGCGGGCACAAGAACCACCGACTGCGTGTCGTCTGCTTGTTCCGCCAAGGGCTGTGTTTCAGAGGCTTCACGGATGATCTTTAGCCCGTCGCGCAGCCATTGCACCACAGCGCCCGCCACAAAGATCGAGCCCTCAAGCGCATAGGTCGGTTTGCCATCCAGCTGATAGGCAATGGTCGTCAGCAACCGGTTCTTGGATTTCACAGGCGTGTCGCCTGTGTTCAGCAAAGCAAAACAGCCCGTGCCATAAGTCGATTTTAACATCCCCGGCTCAAAACAGGCTTGCCCGATTGTCGCGGCCTGTTGATCGCCAGCAACCCCGCAAATCGGGATCGGGCGACCGAACAAATCGGCGCGACATTCGCCAAAATTATCTGCGCTGTCTTTCACCTGCGGCAGCATGTTCATGGGAATATCGAATAGATCACAGATGGTTTGGCTCCACCGGCCTTTGCGAATGTCATAAAGCATGGTGCGCGCGGCATTGGTGGCATCCGTGTAATGGGACGCGCCTCCGGTGAGTTTCCAAATCAAAAAACTGTCCACGGTCCCGAACAACAGATCACCGTTCATGGCCTTCGCGCGCGCGCCATCGACGTGGTCCAAAATCCACTTAAGCTTGGTGGCCGAAAAATAGGGATCGACCAGCAAGCCAGTGCGATCGGTAAACATATCGCCATGCCCCGCATCGCGCAGCTCTTGGCAAAACGCGGCTGTGCGACGGTCTTGCCAGACAATCGCGTTGTGGATCGCCTCACCTGTGTGGCGGTCCCAAACAACGGTGGTTTCACGCTGGTTGGTAATCCCGATGGACACCACGTCGGATGCAGCGATATTGGCCCGTTCGATCACCGCGCGACAGGTGCCAGCGGTCGTGGCCCACAGATCGTTCGGCTCGTGTTCCACCCAGCCGGAATTGGGAAAAATTTGTTTGAATTCTTCTTGCGCCTGCGCCGTAGCGTTCAGGCGTTCATCGAACAAAATGGCTCTGGTCGATGTGGTTCCTTGATCGATGGCGAGTACGTATTTCATGTCAGATCTCGTTTAGCCGCAAGACGGGCCCAAAGCATAAGGCCGCCTTTTAGAGTTTGCCACCAAACTGGCAGTCGTAAAATAGTGTTTTGGAAAAAATGCGGGGCGCATAAAGCGCCCCACATGAAAGGCCGTAGCCCTACTGCCAAGATTTGATCAGCTCGTCATAAGCGATCGTTACCGGAGCCTCGTCCTCATTCGCCAATTTAGCGTAAGGCGCACCGGGCTGAGCAA
>CAZBBZ010000512.1:0-2107 GCA_964489925.1 uncultured Rhodobacterales bacterium | reverse complement strand
AAGGTCCAAAAGAATGTGCTGCGCGATCGGTTTGGCGATCTGTTCAAGACTTAAGGCGCAAGGCCCGATGAATAACCGGGCCAAGCGTTGAGTTTATTTATCCCAATAAGGCTCGATCAGGCCCAATAGAAACGCCCCTTCATGACTGGGATAGGCCGCCATCATCGCCGCCTTAACCGCATCTGGCGTTTCACCTGCCGCCCAAGCCGCATCAAACGTCTTAAGATAGGTAATCGCGTGATCCAGCTCTCCGCGACTTGTTGGCAAGCCATGCCCCACCAAAAGCGTTTCAAAGGACGGATCATCGCGGAAGCTTTCCAAGGTGGCGATCCAGTTTTTGCGATCCACACCGGGGGCAAAGTAAACGCCGTTGTAAACCAAATCCTGCAAAACCGCGACTTTCTGTTCGGGCAACACAGTAACGATCGTCTTAGGCGCCTCTGCATTATCATAGGCGCGGAATTCCACGGCAACACCGCCAATATCCGTGGTGCCAAGCGCAAGATCACCGCTATTTAGCAATGAAGTGGGTTCAGCAAATTCGCCACTGGTCGCTTCCGCGCGCAACCCTTCGCGAATTTCTGGCAAGGTCACAAACTCGACCCCAGAAAAGGTGGACACACCGCCCCAGTGATCCGGATGTTCATGGCTGACATAAGCCGTGTGCACCGGCTTGCCCAGCGACGCGACAAGGGCCGCGACCTCGCCAGCCGTTGGCGGGATCATCGTCGCATCGACCAGTAAGATCTGATCGCCCAACTCGATCACATGCGAGGTCACGTTGACCGTTTGCGCGGGCGACACATAGGTGTGGAAATTCACCCCCGCTTTGGCAAATGACACGGTGGTGCCTGCGGGCATATCCCCTTGGGCCAGCGCCGGGGTCGGCGTGATCCCACCGCGAATAAGCGCGATTGCGCCCGCACTAAGCGCCGCGCCTTGCATGAGGGTTCTGCGATTAAGAGTAACTGTCATTGTTGAAGTCTCCTAGATTGAAATGCTGTCGTCTGGTCGGCTTGCAAACGGGCCAGTGATTACGTGAAGGACCATTTGCGTGGGTTAACAATATTGACGGGGATTGATCGCAACAATTATAGCTATTCGGACAGAACTATTCCGCTGAGGCGAACAATGATCGACAAGCTGCGCAGCATTGCGATTTTTTCCACCGTTGTGGATCAAGGCACGTTTCGCGCCGCAGCGATGCACCTTGGGCTCGCACCTTCAAGGGTGAGTGAAACCGTGTCTCAGCTTGAAAAAGACCTTGGGGTCACGCTGCTCTATCGTTCGACCCGGCAATTGTCCCTGACCCAAGATGGCCGCATCTTGCACGATAAGGCGCAAGCGATGCTGGCAACGATGGAAAGCGGGCTGGATGCGATCAGCCAAACATCTGTCGCCCCCCAAGGCAGCTTGCGCATCACCGCCCCGGATTTTGTCACGCAAACCGATCTGATGGATGCTTTTGCTCAGTTTGCCAAAACCTATCCCAAGGTCGATCTGACCTTTGATTTTTCCGACGCGCCGCGCGAATTGATCAAAGACGGCTTTGATGTGGGCATTCGCGCAGGCTGGCTGGACGATAGCGACCTCATGACCCGCAATATCGGCAAGGCCGAGCGTTTGTTGGTGGCAAATGCCGACTACGCTGCGCGCAAACCCACACCGCGCGGCCCGCAAGACCTAGAAGAATGGGATTGGATTAGGTTTGCAGTGCGCCCGGACCGGACAGAGCTGACCTCAAAAAGCGGGGAAACATTTATAGTCGCGGGCAAGTCGCATATTTCGGTGAATTCTGCAGACTCGCTCTATGAATTTGCCGCCCGCGGTTTGGGGGTGACGGCGATCCCGGAAAGTCTGGCCTGTCGCGGGTTTGAACGCGGCGACTTGATACATATTTTACCAGATTGGACCCTGCGCCCGCTTGGGCTGCACGCAATCTGGCCCGATCAATCGCGCCGCGAAAATTTGACGGTCCTCTTTGTGCGGTTCTTAGCCCAAGGCGATGCCGCCAAGACAGCGACACCCGGCGCTTAAGCTTCTTCCAAACGATCAGTGGCAGGTGCAGGCGTCGGCGTCAGTGCAGCGATACGCCCATAAAGCGCGT
>CAZBBZ010000511.1:0-2123 GCA_964489925.1 uncultured Rhodobacterales bacterium | reverse complement strand
GCGCGCTTTGGTCCCGAAGGGCAAACCGATGATACCTTGAAAAGCGTGCTAGGCCCGATCATCGCTGCCAGTCTAGTGATGGGCATCGTGGCAGCCGCGCTTGGCTGGGCGCTGGCAGACCTGCTGCAATCAAGCGGGTGGCGTTATCCCACGCTTGCAGGCTTGGTCGGTGCAAGTGCTGTTGTTTACGCAGCGGCTCTGTGGAGCATGGGCGGGCTGCGGCTTGGGGCGCTTAAAGGTGCCGTGCGCCGCTAACCGCCCGCTTTAGATTTTCATCTTCTTAAAGATAAACTCTGGGATATGCATGATAATCAGCATGATATAGCGCCAGAACCACGGCGTATAAATCACGTTCCGCTTCTTCTTCACGGCCTTAAAAATATCATCCGCCACCGCTTCGGGCGTGGCCACAAGGAACATGCCTTCCAGCCCCCAAGTCATTGCCGTATCCACAAAGCCGGGCTTTACTGTGACCACATGCACATCAGAGCGCCCCAAGCGGTTGCGCAACCCGTCAAGATAGGTCGCAAATCCGGCCTTTGCCGCGCCATAAACATAGTTGGACAAGCGCCCACGATCCCCGGCCACGGACGCGACCCCAACAATCGTGCCGCATTCCCGTTCTTCCAAGATCGGGGCCAAGCGATGCAGAAGTCTCGCAGGCCCGCTGAAGTTATCCGTGATCGTTGCATCCACCAGCGAAGGGTCCGCATCAATCTGATCCTGCGTGGGCATCGAGCCGACGAACACGGCCACATTGATCTCGCCGTCCTGCAAAGCCGCTTTGATTGCTATTTCATCAAAAGTGCCGGGCTTGCGCGCATCAAACATCACCGGCTGCGCATGGGGGGAACCGCGCAGCATGGCATCATCGGCGGTCCGTTTCATATCCGCCAAATCGCGCCCGGCGAGCAATAGCTGCGCACCGTCCTCTGCCGCCTTGCGTGCAAAGGCCCGCGCCATAGACGAGGTCGCTCCAAGAATGATCCAAGTCTTGTTCATGCCGCACCTCGCAAATTCAAGCGGAGCGCCATTGCGGATAGGAATTTCCCATCCGGGTCCGCCTTGGCCACGGCACTTTGGTATTGTTCTAACTCTGGATACATCGCTGCAATCGCGCTCGGCGTTGCTGAGCTGTCTTTGGCCAAATAGACCCGCCCGCCTACA
Organism: uncultured Rhodobacterales bacterium; assembly: GCA_964489925.1. Lineage (GTDB taxonomy): Bacteria > Pseudomonadota > Alphaproteobacteria > Rhodobacterales > Rhodobacteraceae > CAYLLD01. The sequence goes on along the minus strand of CAZBBZ010000511.1, from coordinate 956 downwards.
TCGAGCGTTAGCGCTTCGAGTTCCGCCAAAACCGCCGCCGCGCCCTTGGCATTAGGGATATCGAGCGCCAGACTGTACCCTTCCATCGGAAACGACATGAACCCAGCGCGCCCCGGCCCGGTTTTCTTAATCACCGCCAAGGGCGAGGCCAGCTTACCTTCGGCCACCACCTCTAGCATTTTGCGCAAACTATCGCCTGCGCCATCCAGTGGGACAACTGCTTGGAACTGATGAAAGCCCCGCTTCCCGTAAGCCAAGTTCCAATTCGTCACTGCATCCAGCGGGAAAAAGAACTGCGCCAAAGCACGTTCCACCACGCGCCCCTCGCTTGGCACGCGCGCGCGATAGGCGGCGTTAAACGCTTTGACGATTGGTGAAGACAAAGCAAAGCCCGGCAAAGCCATCGGCAAAGACTTCGCCGCTTTGACCTTACCCGGCACAGCACCTGCAGGCCCAAAATCAGCCGCCTCAAAAATCCCACGGCCCAGCCATTTGCCCCGCGCCAGCGTGTCAATCCAACCGACCTGAAAGGGCGCTGTTTCACTGTCAAAGCGCTCTAGGAAATCTTCCAGATCATCCATGCGGGCTTCATCCACGACCATGACCTCTGAGGGGCAGGGGGCAAGTTTGATTTTGGCGGATGTCATCAAACCCGTCTGACCAACACCCCCAACGGTCGCTTTGAACAGCGTCGTATCCTTGCGCGGCCCGATCCGGCGCGGCTTGCCGTTCGCATCAAGCATCGCAATCGCATCCACATGCTGGCCAAAACTGCCCACCACATGATGGTTCTTGCCATGCACATCATTGGCAATCGCCCCCGCAAGCGTGGTCTGTCCTGTTCCGGGCATCGTTGCAGGCATCCAGCCGCGCGGTGCAAAGACGCGCAAAATCTCACCCAAACGCACGCCTGCCTCGGCTTCCAAGACGCCAGTATCTTCATCAAAGGACAAAAA
>CAZBBZ010000510.1:0-2134 GCA_964489925.1 uncultured Rhodobacterales bacterium | reverse complement strand
CCGGGTGATCTTTATGGATCAGGGTCAGATCGTTGAGCAAAACGAGCCTGAGGCGTTCTTCAACAATCCACAATCAGATCGTACCAAACTGTTCCTGAGTCAGATTTTGGGGCACTAGGTTTTGATGCTATTGGTGATGGGCACCAAGCCCGGAATCAAGGCGAAGCCGCCGGGCGATCGCCAGACCGTCCACGGGGCTGGCGATTTGGTGAGGCTATGGCGCTTCACAGGTGTCGCTAATTATGTGGCAACCATAAAGTAAGTAGAACTATCAGATGATCGCCATCCCCCGGTCTGGCTAAGCGCTTAGAACCGAGGTTCCACTAGCAATAGTCCCCAATCAAGAAGCGCGCGCTTTATATTAATACCCGTTAACCGTTCTAGGTCAGCTTTTCGTCAAGCGTTTCTCTTGGTTTGGTAAGGGTTTGTTAACGAACTTCCAAAAAGTGCTGTACGGGATGTGTACAAACGGTTTCGCCGTCAGGCGAATGCGGTCACGGCAAGGGTTATTCTGGTAAGGGTTTGTTAATAAAATTCCAACAAGTGCTGTACGGGATGTGTACAAGCGGTTTCGCCGTAAGGCGAATGCGGCACGGCGTTAATAGATTTGGTAAGGGTTTGTTAACGAACTAACAAAAAGTGCTGTACCAGATGTGTACAGGTTGTGTACGGGATGTGTCTCTTAAGAAAGCTCTGTAACCACCTGATAAGGCGGTATAAAATCCAGAAAAAGAGCCATTTTCGCCCAAGACAGACAGATTTACCTGTCAAATTTACCTTTGATTAACCAATCTCAAAGGTCTTTCGGCCGCTGAAACCCCACAAATTCACAAGATTTAGGGGCCACATCATGCCAACTCGCCGCCTCCGATTTCAAAACCGCAATGCCAGCGGTCGGAAAATGCCCATAGGCGGCTTCATATTCAAGCCGCGCCAGTTTGCCGCTTAACATCCGCGTTAGCGCCGCCATGCCGGGTTGATGGGCGATAAGGATCAAAGTCTCTGCATCAGACTGAACCCCATTGATCGCATCCAGCATATCCTCTGGCCCCGCATGATAAAGCGCGCTTGAAAACGCCGCGTCCACCTCACCCAATGCAGACTTCATCAGGCCCCAAGTTTCCACCGTGCGCTGCGCATCTGACACCAGCGCGACACCGGGGAGCAAATCTTGCCCCACCAGCCAAGCCGCCATGCGCGGCGCATCCCGTTGCCCGCGCAAATTCAACGACCGCTCTTTGTCCGTGTTATGACCAAGCGTCCAATCGGACTTGGCGTGCCGCATCAACAATAGTGTGCGCATGTTCAGCTTTCTGTCTTTAGGGCGTCTATGACTTCAGTGCCTCGAAACGCCGCCATATGAAAGGCATTTTGTACGCTTGAACGCCGCCCTTGCCCCACCGGACAGGACCGGCGCGCCAAACAGCCGCCACTGGCACACTCAACACCAGCATCAGTGTCCATATGCGCCGCACATTTTGGCACGTCATAAGCCTCCGCACTCAACGCCCCAACCGGGCAGGCGTTCAGGCAAGGGGCAGGGCAGGCGGTGCAGGGGCTTTCATAAGCGCCTTCACCCCAGTCATGGGCGTTCGACAGAACCAACCCCCCACGATAGGACGTAAACAACCCATCGCGTTCATGCACCAACATCCCAATCGGCGATTGCCACGCACGATTTGAGCGCAGCGCCAAGTCAATGAACGGCAAATAGGGCGGCCCGCCAAAGGGAAAAACGGCCTCGGCTCCAAACTCATCCGCGATTGCGCTCAATGCACGGCTCGACCAGCGATCCATTGGATCGGCTTGCCCGTCTTGATATTCCGGCGTGTCCTGAAACATCCCCCAAAACCCATCAGCGGGGGATAGTAAAACCACCTGCTCGCCGCGCGGCAGTGGGTCGGGCAAGGGGGCTTCTACCACGCCTGATACATAAAGGTGCCACGCCGCAACCGCCTGTTCCAGCGCTGCCCGTGTCATTTGCGAAACGGCAACAACAGGGACCAGCCCAGCTGAGTTGGTGCATCATCCTGCCAACGCAGCCCAATCGTCATATCGTCATGGCCATCTTTGGGTTGGGCTATATAGGTGCGAAACATCCGGTCCCAAATCGACAGGGCAAAGCCATAATTGC